>NZ_JBHXBG010000152.1:0-12783 GCF_042726755.1 Promicromonospora sp. NPDC060271
GGCCTGGCCCGCGCCGAAGCGCGGACCGGGCCGACCTGGTTGCGTCAGGAACCGACGCGGAAACGCACGAACGAGGACACGGAGCCGTTCGCGTCGGCGACGTGCTTGCCGACGGTGGTCTTCGAGTCCTTGGCCAGCGGCTGGTCGACGAGCACGACCTCCTTGAAGAAGCCGTTCAGGCGACCCTCGACGATCTTGGGCAGCGCGGCCTCCGGCTTGCCCTCGTTCTTCGAGGTCTCCAGAGCGATCGCACGCTCCTTCTCGACGACGTCCGCCGGGACGTCCTCACGCGTGAGGTACTTCGGGGCCAGGGCCGCGATGTGCTGCGCGACGTCCTTGGCGACCGAGGCGCCGGCCTCGTCGGTGACGACGAGGACACCGATCGACGGCGGGAGGTCCTTGGCCGTCTTGTGCAGGTACGTCGTGACCTTCGGGCCCTCGACGCGCACGACGCGGCGCAGGACGATCTTCTCGCCCAGCGTGGCGCCCTGAGCGGCGATGAGGTCGGCGACGGTGCCCTCGGCCGACGGGGCGACGGAGGCCGCCACCTCGTCCGAGGCACCGGCGGCTGCCGCGGCCTCGAGAACGGCCTCGGCCAGTGCGATGAACTTCTCGTTCTTCACGACGAAGTCGGTCTCGGCGTTCAGCTCGATCATCGTTGCGACCTGGCCGGCCGCGGTGTCCTCGACCTTGACGGCCACGAGCCCCTCGGACGTGGCGTTGCCCTCACGCTTGGCGGCGCGGGCGAGGCCCTTGGTGCGGATGATCTCGATGGCCTTCTCGGCGTCGCCGTCGGCGGTGTCGAGTGCCTTCTTGACGTCGAGCATGCCGGCGCCGGTCCGCTCACGCAGCGCCTTGATGTCAGCGGCGGTGTAGTTCGCCATTGTTCTGGTCCTCCGTGCAGTCGTGGTGTTCGTGGGAGGTCGTGAGACCCGAGGGACGGTGCGCCGACCGGGTCCGGGCGAACCGGACCCGGTCAGCGCAGCACGTCACTTCTCGGTCTCGGCCTCGGCGGCCTCGGGAGCAACCGCCTCGGTGGCCTCGGCAGGGGCGGCCGGGGTGGCGGCCTCAGCGGCCTCGACGGACGCCGCCGGGGTCTCGACGGTGCCCTCGGAACCGGCGAGGAGCTCGCGCTCCCACTCGGCCAGCGGCTCGGCGGCGGCCTCGGCCTCGGCACCGGTCTTGTTGCCACCGGAGTGACGCTGCATGAGGCCCTCGGCGGCGGCGTCCGCGATCACGCGGGTGAGCAGCGTGACGGAACGGATCGCGTCGTCGTTGCCCGGGATCGCGTAGTCGACCATGTCGGGGTCGCAGTTGGTGTCGAGGATCGCGACGACGGGGATGCCCAGCTTGCGGGCCTCGTCCACCGCGAGGTGCTCCTTGTTCGTGTCGACGATCCAGACGGCCGAGGGAACCTTGGCCATGTCACGGATACCGCCGAGCGTGCGCGCGAGCTTGTCCTTCTCGCGGCGCAGGACCAGGAGCTCCTTCTTCGTGAGGCCCGAGGCCGCCACGTCGTCGAAGTCGATCTCCTCGAGCTCCTTCATCCGCTGAAGGCGCTTGTGCACGGTGGTGAAGTTCGTGAGCATGCCACCGAGCCAGCGGTGGTTCACGTAGGGCATCCCGACGCGGGCGGCCTGCTCGGCCACCGGCTCCTGGGCCTGCTTCTTGGTGCCGACGAAGAGGATCGAGCCGCCGTGGGCGACCGTCTCCTTGACGAAGTCGTAGGCGTTGTCGATGAAGTGCAGCGACTGCTGCAGGTCGACGATGTAGATGCCGTTGCGCTCCGTGAAGATGAAGCGCTTCATCTTCGGGTTCCAACGGCGGGTCTGGTGTCCGAAGTGGACACCGCTCTCGAGGAGCTGGCGCATGGACACGACGGCCATGACACGTCCTTTCGGTGCGGCCCGAGATCGACCCGGGTCCTCCGCACGCATTTCAGGGCGGCACAGGACTGCGTCCCGGCCGCGGTTTGGGTTGGATCGGCACCACGTTGCCTCGGTGCCCCTGGCGCCACGGCGTGTCCGACGCCGACCCTGTGGGCCGGACCGCTGCCGGACGCGACCTTGGTGTGACGCGCGTTGTCGATCGAGTGCTCCCCCTGCCGGGCCGACGGTCAGCGAGGCTGTCCGTCCGCCGGATCGGGAGTGCATGCCGGTCGCGGGTGGAAGTCTACCCGACCAGCCCTCGCAACGAGGACCCAGCCGCCGTGCCGCGACTGTGACGTCGTCCGCTCCCCCGCCGACCGGGTCCGGGTCTGCTCCCGGAAGTTCCTCGGGGCGCCGCGGAGACCCTCGCCACGCCGGTAGCGGGCTCCGAACGCGACCACAGGCGGGCCCTGCGCCTGCTTGTGCACAGGCGGCCGTCCTGCGGCGCCCGGAGGTGCGGACGCCGGTCGAGGCTCGCTGCATGAGACCGCTCATCGCTCCCGCCGGCCGCCACGTACTCGGGCGGCGCGCCACGACGCTCCTGACCGTGCTGCTCACCGCCGTGCTTGTCGCACTCTCCGCGGCAGTACCCGCCGCCGCGGTCCGTTCGGGCCCTGACGTCGGGGTTCTGGCGCGTGCCGACCTCGGGGGCTTGGCACGCGCAGACCTCGGGGTCTTGCCGGGCCCCGACGCCGGGGAGCTCACGACCGGCACAACCGGATACGTCGCGCCCGTCGCCGGGGTGGACCCACCGTCCGGGGTGGTCCGTCCGTTCGACGCGCCCGATCACGAGTGGGGAGCCGGGCACCGTGGTGTGGACCTGGTCGCCCCCGAGGGTTCCGGCGTGCGCTCCCCAGGCCCGGGGGTGGTGACCTTCGCGGGACAGGTCGCACGGCGCGGGGTGGTCGTCGTCACGCATCCGGACGGGCTGCGCACGAGTCTGGAGCCGGTCGCCGCCTCGGTGCCGGTCGGGACAGCGGTCGCCGCCGGGGCGGCGATCGGTGTGGTGGAGAGCAGCCGGGCGGACGGCGGCAACACGACGCCGAACCACTGCGCGCCGAGATCCTGCGTCCACTGGGGCGTCCGGCGGGCTGAGCGCTACATCGACCCCTTGTCGCTGCTGAACAGACCGCAGATCGTCCTCCTCCCGGACCCACCGACCCGTTGAGTGCTGGGTATTTGTCCTCTCGAACCGTTTCGGGAGGACAAATATCCAGCACTCAACGGGTGGGGACGGTCAGGCGCGCGGGAAGGCCTGGGCGTAGACGCTGCGCAGCCGCTCCGCGTCCACGTGGGTGTAGCGCTGGGTGGTCGCGAGGTTCGCGTGGCCCAGCACCTCCTGCACCGCACGGAGGTCCGAGCCGCCCTGCAGCAGGTGGGTGGCGGCCGAGTGCCGGAGCGCGTGCGGCGCCACGTCGTCCACCCCGGCCTGGGCCGCGAGGCGGTGCACCGCCTCGCGTACCTGGCGCTGACCCCAGCGTCCGCCGCGCTCCCCCACGAGCAGGGCGTCGCCGGTCGTGGCCGTCACCAGCTCGGGCCGGCCGTCGGTGAGCCAGGCCTCCACCGCGCGCGCCGCCGGGATACCGAACGGCACCACTCGCTCCTTGCCACCCTTGCCGAGCACGCGCACGAGCCGGTCCCGGGAGTCCACGTGGACGACGTCGACGGACACCAGCTCGCCCACGCGGATGCCCGCGCCGTACAGCAGCTCGGCCGCGACCCACGACCGCAGGGCCGCCGGCCGGTTCGCCTCGTCGGCCTCGTCCGCCGCGGTCCGGGCGCCGTCGAGCAGGCGGCCCGCCGCGTCCACGTCGAGCACGGTGGGCAGGGTGCGCGGCACCTTGGGGCTCGCGAGGCGTGCCGACGGGTCAACAGGAACCAGCCCTGAACGGTGCGCCCAGCGCAGGAACGCGCGGGCGGAGGCACCCCGGCGCGCGAGCGTGGAGCGGGCGAGCCCACGGTCCGACTGGGACGCGAGCCAGCCGCGCAGGAGGGTGAGGTCGATGGCGTCGAGCCGCGTGCCGCCGTGCCGCATCGCGTAGCGGAGCAGGTCCGTCACGTCCGCCACGTAGGCACGACGTGTGTGGGCGGAGTGCCCGCGCTGCGCGTCGAGGTAGCTGCCGAACCGGGACACGGCGTCGGACATGTGCTCGGGTAGCCGAGGCAAGCCGGACAGGTCGGTAAGGTCCACGTTTGCCAGTGTGCAGCTCCCGTCCCGCACGTGGAAGCAGGCGCGCCGCCGTTTTCGCCCGTGCCCGCGAGGTCTGCGACCATGGCTGGTCGGACGAGCACAGGAGGACGCAAAGATGCGTGCTGTACAGGTTACCGAGTTCGGCGGGCCCGAGGTCCTGAAGGCCGTCGAGGTACCCGAACCGACGGCGGGCCCCGGACAGGTGCTGATCGACGTCACGCGGATCGGCCTGAACTACGCCGACACGCACCAGGTCGAGAACTCCTACCAGACGCCGACCAGGCTCCCGTTCGTCCCCGGCGGCGAGGTGGTGGGGCGCACGCCGGACGGCAGGCGGGTCGTCGCACTCCTGGCCGGTGGCGGCGGATACGCCGAGCGTGCGGTCGCCGAGGAGGCGATGACCTTCCCCGTGCCCGACGATGTGGACGACCTCACGGCGCTCTCCATGCTGGTGCAGGGCACCACCGCCTGGATCCTGCTGCGCAAGAACGCCCACCTCGAGCCCGGCGAGTCGGTGGTCGTGCACGCGGCAGCAGGCGGCGTCGGCACGATAGCCGTGCAGCTCGCCAAGGCCTGGGGCGCCGGCCGGGTCGTCGCGACGGCGAGCAGCGACGAGAAGCGCGCCCTGGCCCTCGAGCTCGGCGCCGACGTCGCCGTGGACTCCCGCTCGGACGACATGACCGCGACCCTCGTCGAGGCCAACGGACGGCGCGTGGACATCGTGCTCGACATGGTCGGCGGGACCACCACCGACCAGAGCGTCGCGGCGCTCGCGCCCTTCGGCAGGCTGGTCTTCTACGGCATGGCGGGACGCACTCCGCCGAAGCCCGTCGAGCTGCGCAACCTGCTCGGCCACAGCACCACCGTGGCGGGCATGTGGCTCCCACACGTGTTCCGCCTGCCCGGCGACCTCTACGGCACCGCGCTGGCCGAGCTCTTCGACCTCGCACGGACCGGCGGGCTCCGCGCCGTGGCGGGCGGCGAGTACGCCCTGTCCGACGCCCGCGGGGCGCACGAGGCCCTGCGCTCACGAGGTACCGTCGGCAAGCTGCTGCTCGACCCGACCCGCTGAACTGCCCCGCCCCGTGCGCTGGTCCGGCGTGCGGCGCACGGGGCAGGCGCACAGGGCAGGCGCACGGGGCACGGCGCGGGCGAGGCTCCGCCGGCGCCTCAGCGCCTGCGCCAGCCTCCGTCCCTCTGCTCGGCCAGGCCCATGAGCTCCAGCAGCCCCAGCGCACCCGTCGTGTCGCCGAGCGCGAGGCCCGCCGCACGAGCGATCGACCGTTCGTGCGCCGCCTTCCGCACGGGCAGCGCGTCCAGCACCGCCCTGCCCGCCGCGTCGAGGTGGTCGCCGAGCCGGGTCTCGCCCCGGCGTTCCGGCGCGCTCTCGCCCACGTCCCCGACCAGCTCGGCGGCCTCCGCCGCATCCGTGACGCAGACGGCGGCGCCCCGCCGCAGGAGCTCGTGGCAGCCCGCGGACGCCATCGACGTGACCGGCCCCGGCACCGCCCCCAGCGGCCGGAGCAGCCTCGCCGCATGGTTGGCGGTGGACAGCGCGCCTGACCGGACCGACGCCTCGACCACGACGGTGCCCGAGGTGAGCGAGGCGATCAGGCGGTTGCGCTTGAGGAAGCGCTGCTTGCCCGGTACCGAACCCGGCGGCACCTCGCTCACCACCGCACCCTGCTCGACGGTCCGCCGGAGCAGGTCGGTGTTGCTCGCCGGGTAGAGCCGGTCGACACCACCCGCGAGAAAGGCCACGGTCGGCGACCCGGACACCAGCGCACCCCGGTGCGCCTCCGCGTCGATGCCGTTGGCGCCGCCCGAGACCACCGTGAACCCACGGTCGGCCAGGCCGCACGCCAGGGTCCTGGTCACGCGGATGCCGTAGTCCGTGCAGGCCCGCGAACCGACCAGGGACACCGAACGCTCCGCCAGCCGGGACAGGTCCGGGTCGCCCCGCACCCACAGCGCCAGCGGACCGCCCACGCCCAGGTCGGCGAACCCGGCGGGCCAGCGCGGGTCGTCCGGGGTCAGGAACGTACCGCCGTACCGGCCGAGCACCGTGAGCTCGCCCTCGGGATCGAGCCGTTCGAGCCGTGGCGCCCAGCGCCGCACGGCGGCGACGACCAGGTCCGCCGCTCGCGCACCCGAGGTGCCGCCGCCAGGCCCCGGCCTCGCGGCGGCAGGCCCTTCGGTGACAGGCCCTTCGGCAGCCGGCCCGAGCAGGCGCCCGGGTGCGTCGGCGCGGCCGCCCGCGCCCGGTCCGGGACCGCGGCCCGGCACGGCGTCGAGCGCACGGGCGCCGCCGATCCGCCGGAGCGCGGCGCCCGCCCGGTCCGGGGACCGGGCCGCGTCCACCAGCCAGTCGAGCGCGGCGACGGGACCGAGGTTGCCCACCAGCGCACCGGCTACCGGGTCCCCTGGCTCGGCGATGCGGCTCCACGCGGCCCGGGCCAGCACCGGATCGTCGGCGTCGAACCCGAGTCCTGTGCGGGGCAGGTCGAAGAGCGGCTCACCCATGGTCGCCCCCGGTACGCAGCAGCAGCGCGTTCCCGATGTCGGCCACCGTTGGCGCGGCACGTCCCGCCAGGTCCGCGATGGTCCAGGCCATCCGCAGCACCCGGTCCACGCCACGCAGGCTGAGCCGTCCGTCGGTCATCGCCTGCTCGATCGGGCCGAGCAGGCCCGGGTGCGGCCGCAACAGGTCGCGCAGGAACGGCCCGGGCATCTCGGCATTGGTGGACCACGGCGTACCGGCCAGGCGGGTCCGTGCGGCCTGGCGCGCGGCGAGCACGCGGGCTGCCACCACCGACGTCGGCTCGGACCTGCCCTCCAGGCGCTCCACGCGGTCGACCGGCTGCACCTCGACCTGCACGTCCACCCGGTCCAGCAGCGGGCCGGAGAGCCGCGCGAAGTACCGGCGCCGTAGCGTCGGCGAGCAGCTGCACTCGAGGCCCTTGCCGACCGCCAGCCCGCAGGGGCAGGGGTTCGCCGCGAGCACGAGCTGGAACCGGGCCGGGTAGCGTGCGGCGCCGCCCGACCGGTGGATCACCAGCTCGCCCTGTTCCAGCGGCTGGCGCAGCGTCTCCAGGACTTTGCTCCCGAATTCTGGTGCTTCATCCAAGAAGAGCACTCCGCGGTGCGCCCGCGAGACCGCACCCGGACGCGGGATGCCCGACCCGCCGCCCACCACCGCTGCCTGCGTGGCCGTGTGGTGCGGGTCCTCGAACGGCGGCCGGCGGATCAGCCCTCCGCCCGGGTCGAACGTGCCCGCAACCGAGTGCACCGCCGTGACCTCGACCGCCTCGCGGTCGGTGAGGTCGGGGAGGATCCCCGGCAGCCGAGAGGCCAGCATGGTCTTGCCGGCCCCCGGCGGGCCGACCAGCAGCAGGTGATGACCGCCCGCTGCCGCCACCTCGAGGGCCGCACGCGGACGCTCCTGTCCCAGCACGTCGGCCAGGTCGCCCGGCAGCCGGGCGGCCAGCGCCGTGCGGGTCGGCCGCACGGTCACCACCTCGCGCACCAGCTCGGGCGGCCCGCCGTGCAGCGCCACCACCTCGGCCAGGCTCGCCGCACCCACCACGCGGGCGCCCGGCACGAGCCGCGCCTCGTCGAGGTCCCCGGCGGCCACCACGACGTCCGGATATCCGGCGCCCACCGCCGCCGCCACCGCCGGCAGCACCCCGCGCACGGGCTGGAGCCGCCCGTCGAGCCCGAGCTCGCCCAGGTGCACCACCCGGTCCAGGCCGTCGCGGCGCAGACCCGCTGACGTGGGTCCCTCGGCTCCGGCCAGGACCGCGACGGCGATCGCCAGGTCGTACGCGCTGCCCTGCTTGCGCAGCGACGCGGGCGAGAGGTTGACCGTGATCTTCTTGACAGGCCACTGCAGCCCCGTGCTGGTCACGGCCGCCCGGACCCGGTCGCGGGACTCGCTCAGGGCGGCGTCCGGCAGGCCCACCAGCGTGAACCCGGGGACGGACGCCGCCAGGTGCGCCTGCACCTCCACCACGTGCCCCTGCATGCCGACGAGCGAGACCGCTCGGGTGGTCGCCGTCCCCATCAGGCCACCGACTCGAGGTGCTCGACGACAGCGGGCCCCTCGGGCTGCAGCGTCACCGCCACCACGTCGACCCGGATCGCCCCGAAGCGGGGGCGCACGTCCGGCAGCACCGGCGCCGCACTGCCCGGCGCCGGACTGCCCGGCGCCACCTCCTCGGCCAGCCGTGCCGCGGCGAGCCGTTCCCGGAACACGGTGAGCCACTGTCCGGTCAACCGCTTGATCCGCGCCAGCTTCCGCGGCGTGACCGCCTCGGCCGGGTGCCCGAACCCGTGGCCCGACCGGGTCTTGACCTCGATCACCACGAGCACGTCACCGTCGAGCGCGACGATGTCGAGCTCCCCGTCCGTGCCGCGCCAGTTGGTGTCGAGCACCTGCCAGCCGCGCGACACCACGTGCCGCAGCGCCACCCGCTCGCCGTACCGGCCTACGCCGTCCTTCTTCGCCATCGCGTCCACCTCCGTGACCAGCCTTGGTCACGGAGGGGCCGCCGGGCGGGGTGCACCGGGCCGCCTGTGCACAGATCGACGTTCCACAGGCCCGGCGTCGTGCACGGAACGTTGCGGTCTCGTCGGGCGGGTCGGTGCGGGCCCGCGACGAGTTCAGCCGAGCCGCGTCAGAGCGACAGCTCCGCCTTCGCGAGCTCCTCGACGTTCACGTCCTTGAACGTCACCACGCGCACCGACTTCACGAAGCGCGCGGAACGGTAGACGTCCCACACCCAGGCGTCGGCGAGCCGCAGCTCGAAGTACACCTCGCCCGCCGCGGACCGCACCTGCAGGTCCACCTGGTTGGCGAGGTAGAACCGGCGTTCGGTCTCCACCACGTAGGAGAACAGGCCCACCACGTCCCGGTACTCCCGATAGAGCGCGAGCTCCATCTCCGTCTCGTAGTTCTCGAGGTCTTCGGCGCTCACGACGACATCATCCCACCGACGCCGCAGTTCCGGGCAGGTTCCAGGACCTGCGGTGCTGCGGTGTCGGACCGTGCAGCCCCAGGGCGTCCATGTGGGCCTTCGCGCTGTACCCCTTGTTCTGGTCCCAGGCGTACTCCGGGTGCCGCTGCGCCAGCTCGACCAGGATGCCGTCCCGCTCCACCTTGGCCAGCACGCTGGCGGCGGCCACCGACGTGCAGGTCATGTCGGCCTTGATCAGCGTCCGCACGGCGGGGTCGCGCACGCCGTCGTCCGGGGCGTCCGCCGCCGCGAACAGGTCGAGCGACGGGGTGGAGAGCCAGTCGTGCTTTCCGTCCAGCACGACGACGTCGACGTCGCCGCACGTCAGGCGCACCTGGGCGAGCGCGCGCCGGCCGGCCAGCCGGAGTGCCGCGATGATCCCGACCTCGTCGATCTCCGCGGGTCCCGCGTGGCCGACCCCCCACGCCACCGCCCAGCGCCGCACCGCGGGCGCGATCGCCTCGCGCGCGGCCGGCGTCAGGAGCTTGGAGTCGGCGACGCCCTTGGGTCCGGTGCGCGTGGTGGCGTCGACCACCACGACGCCCACGCTGACCGGGCCGGCGAGGGCGCCGCGCCCCACCTCGTCCATGCCCGCGACGAGGCGGGCGCCGGAGGCGAGCAGCGCCCTCTCGTGTCGCAGCGTCGGGACCGTGCGGACCACCTACTTCTCCGCGGGAGGCGCGTCCGGGACGCCGGCGAAGACGTCGCTCGGGTTGCTGTGCCACTTCAGCCGGTCGAGCGGCCACACGGTCGCGAACGCCGTCCCGACCACGTTGTCGACGGGCACGAACCCGCCGCCGGGCTTGCCCCGGTTCTTGCGGGAGTCCTGCGAGTTCTGCCGGTTGTCGCCCATCACCCAGAGCATGTCCTCCGGCACGGTGACGTCGAACTGGTCCTCGCTCGGGATCGAGCCCGGCTTGATGTACGTCTCGTCGATGGGCGTGCCGTTCACCGACACGCGCCCCTCGGCGTCGCAGCACACCACCTTGTCCCCGGGCAGCCCGATCAGGCGCTTGATGAGGTGGTCGCCGGTGTCCTGCGGCAGCAGGCCGACGGTGGTCAGGAACGACACCACGCCGTCGCCGACCGGTCCACGCTCCGGCGGCACGTACGGCGGCAGCCAGTCCCCCGGGTCGACGAAGACGACGATGTCCCCATGCTTCAGGTCGAACGGGCCGGGTGTCAGCCGCGACGCCATCACGCGGTCGCCCTGCGTCAGCGTGTCCTCCATGGACGCGCTGGGGATGTAGAACGGCTGCACCAGCAGCGTCTTGATGAGCCACGACAGGATCAGCGCGCTGACGACGATGATCCCGATCTCCCGGAGCATCGCGACGAAGCCGGACTGCTGCTTTCTCGGTTCACGACCGTGCGCGGCTCCGCCCTGTCGATGCGCCCCGCTGCTCTCCCACGGTTCTGCTGAGCTCAAGGGCGTCCCATCAATAGGGGTGGGCGGCGCCACCCGGTCGAAACTCGTCACGGGGGTAACTCTGTCACCTCGGAGCGCCTGCGGCGAAATGCCTCGCGGGCACACACGCACCCTGTCGGATATCAACACAGAGACATCCCCACCGAGACATCCCCGCAGGACAGGTCACGTACGACGACGGCCGCCGCCCTCGAGGCTGAGGACGACGGCCGATGCCGAGTGCTGTGACGCAGGCGCGTCAGTTGTCGCGCTTCTCGCGGATCTTCGCCTTCTTGCCGCGCAGGTCGCGCAGGTAGTAGAGCTTCGCGCGACGGACGATGCCGCGGCTGACGACCTCGATGGACTCGATCGACGGCGCGTGCAGCGGGAACTTGCGCTCCACGCCGACACCGAAGCTGACCTTGCGGACAGCGAACGTCTCGCCGACCCCGCCGCCGTGGCGGGAGATGACGACGCCCTGGAAGGCCTGGACACGAGAGCGGTTGCCCTCGACGACCTTGACGTTCACCTTGACGGTGTCGCCGGCGCGGAACTCCGGGATGTCGGACCGCAGCGAGGCTGCGTCGATGATGTCGAGCTTCTGCATTGTTCTCTCCGGGCCTGCCACAGGTCAGGCACGAATATCATGGGCCCCGCCTCGGCCTGCTGGCCGCCGGGTCCCGGAAGGGTGTGGATTCTGGTGCGGCTTGACCCCGGTCAGGGGCGGTTGCCCGCCCCGGCCGTCCCCTGTGGCAGAGACCTGACCGGCGACGCACCGAGGGGTAATTCTGCCACACGCACGTGCGAACCGGCTCCCCGAGCAGGTGTGACGTCGGGCGGGGACGACGTCAGGCCCGCGTCAGCCCGTCGGCGTCGTCCGCGCCGCGGACCCAGCCGAGCTCCGCGAGCAGCGCGAGGTCGTGCTTGTCCAGGTTCGACACGGAGAGCGCGGCGATCATGTCCGGCCGCAGCCGCGCCGTCCGCTCCAGCGCGCGGTCCCTGCGCCAGCGCTCGATCTTCGCGTGGTGCCCCGACACGAGCACCTCGGGGATCTCGAGGTCCGCCCACGACGGCGGCTTCGTGTACACGGGGTACTCCAGCAGCCCCGCGGCCCCGTGCGACTCCTCCACCAGGGAGTCCGGGTTGCCGACCATACCGGGGATCAGCCGCGCCACCGCCTCGATCATGACCAGCGACGCGACCTCGCCGCCGTTGAGCACGTAGTCGCCGATCGACAGCTCGTGCACCGTGACCCCGGCGTCCCGGTAGTGCTGCGCCACGCGCGCGTCGATGCCCTCGTACCGTCCGCACGCGAAGACGAGCTGCTCCGCCGACGCCAGGCCTTCGGCGTGCCGCTGCGTGAACACCTCGCCCGACGGCGTAGGGACGATCAGGTGTGCGCCCGTCGTACCGGCGTCCAGCACCTCGTCGATCGCGAGGCCCCAGACGTCGGGGCGCATGACCATGCCGGCTCCCCCGCCGAACGGGGTGTCGTCGACCGTGCGGTGCCGGTCTGTCGTCCAGTCGCGCAGGTCGTGCACGCGCAGGTCCAGCAGGCCGCGCTGGCGGGCCTTGCCGACGAGCGACAGGTCGAGCGCCGCCAGGTAGTCCGGAAAGATGGAGATGACGTCGACGCGCACGTCAGTCGTCTTCCCGGTCGACGATCGCGGCGTCGGCGTCGCGCGCCAGCAGCCCGCCGGGCGGGGTCAGCACCACTCGACCGCCCTCGACGTCGACCACCGGCACTATCGCGAGGACGAACGGGACGAGCGTGCGGACGGCGGAGCCGTCGGGCAGGGTCTCCTCGATCAGGAGCGACTCGTGCGCCGGCATGTACTCCAGCGAGATCACCGTGCCGACCACCGTGCCGTCCTCGAGCTCGACGCGCAGGCCCGCGAGCTCGTGCGCGTACCAGGCGTCCTCGTCCGAGGAGGCGTCGGCCTCGATGACGAGCTCGGTCCCGCGCAGGTTCTCGGCGGCGGTCCGGTCGCTGATCTCGGCGAACGTGACCAGCCACCGGCCCTGGTGCTCACGCGCGTGCGTCACGGTCAGCGGGCCGACGTCGGCCGGGACCGTCTCGAGCCGCTCGCCGATCGCGAGCCGGGCCTGAGGGTCGTCCGTGCGCACGTCGAGGGCTACCTCGCCCTTGAGCCCGTGCGCTTTACTGACGCGCGCCACGGTCAGCTGCATGTCTCTCCTCCCGTTGAGTGCTGGATATTCGCCCGTCGAACGGGTCCGAGG
>NZ_JBHXBG010000153.1:0-12749 GCF_042726755.1 Promicromonospora sp. NPDC060271
GGACCCCATGGGGTCCCGGCCCTTCGTCATGCCCGACCGCGCCCGGCCGGACGGGTCACTCGGCGACGGTCATGACCGTCAGCTGCTCGTGGATGCGTATCCGCAGCGTGTCGGGTGCGCGCTCGCTGCAGGAACGGCGCACGAGCTGCTTCACGAGGTCCTCGACGCTCAGCTCCGCCAGGCACGGCGAGCAGTGGGCGACGTGCGCGCGCATGCGCGTCTCGTCCTCCGGCGTCATCTCGGAGTCCAGGTACTCGTAAAGGTGTTTCAGTGCGTGCTCGCACTCGGACTCCCCCGCCGTGTCGTGCGGGATGGGTTCGATGTTGTTCACTGCGCACCTCCGGGCGCCTGGCTGACGAGTCCTCGCTGGGCGGCATAGTCGGCGAGGAGCTCACGCAGCTGCCGTCGTCCGCGGTGGAGCCGGGACATCACCGTCCCGATCGGAGTTCCCATGATCTCGGCGATCTCCTTGTAGGGGAAGCCCTCGACGTCGGCGTAGTACACGACCATCCGCCGATCCTCCGGGAGCTCGGCGAGCGCCCGCTTCACATCACTGTCCGGCAGCCGGTCCAGCGCCTCGACCTCCGCCGATCGCAGGCCGCGCGACGTGTGCGACGCCGCGCGCGCGATCTGCCAGTCCTCGACGTCCTCCGCCTGGGACTGCTGCGGTTCCCGCTGCTTCTTGCGATAGCTGTTGATGAACGTGTTCGTGAGGATGCGGTACAGCCAGGCCTTCAGGTTGGTGCCCGGCCGGTACTGGTGGAACGCGGCGAACGCCTTGGCGAACGTCTCCTGCACCAGGTCCTCGGCGTCCGCGGGGTTGCGCGTCATGCGCAGCGCCGCCGAGTAGAGCTGGTCGAGGTACTGGAGCGCGTCCCGCTCGAACCGCGCGGCGCGAGCCGTCGCGTCCTCCTCCTGCGGGGAGCGCTCGGTGCTCTCGTCGTCGCCGTCCGCGCCCGTGGTATCCGGGCCGGTCACGGTGCTGGGCTCAGTGGTGCTCTCGGCCGCGGTCGCTTCCGTGGATCCGACAACACCCTCGCTCGCGCTCATGCCGGGGCGCGCCCCGACCTCGGTGCCCGGCTCGTCGGCACCCTGGTTCTGCTCGCGGGAAGTGTCAGTCATCGCACTCGAGCCTAGCCTCGTCGGCCAGCCCGTGTTCGCCAGGGCCGCCGACAGGGCGTCCGCCGTCGCCTTCGCCGAGGACAGCACCTGGTCGACGTCCGTGCCGAGCAGGTGCGGCGGGACCGCGCCGAACATCACGGGCGCCACCTGCGCGCCCGACGTCGAACCCGCGGTCACGCCCGACATCGGGTTCGTCCCCGCGCCGATCACTCCGCCGGTCACCATGTCGGTCGTCATGTCGGTCGTCATGCCGGCCGCCGTGCCGGTTGCCGTGTCCGTCACCGTGTCGATCACCCTGCTCTTCACCAGATCCTTCTCGAGGCATCGCTCCACGAGGGGTTCAACCCTCGCCCGCTGCGGCGAATTCCCGGCGTCCCCCGTGCCGCCATCCTGCTGCATTCGTCGCCCTGATCTGCCAAGGTGGAGGCATGCTGCTTCGACACATCGCGCGACCCCTGCTGGCATCGTCGTTCATCTACGACGGAGTGCAGGCTGCCCGGAACCCGAGCGAGCACGTGGCCGCGGCCAGGTCCGGGTCCGCCCTGGCCACCCAGGCGCTGGGCGCCGAACCGCTCAGCGAGAAGCAGGTCACCACGCTCGTCCGCGCCCACGGGATCGCCACGGCGGCCGCCGGCACGCTGCTCGCGCTCGGCAAGGTGCCACGCGCCTCCGCGCTCGCGCTGGCCCTGCTCACGCTGCCGCTCGCCGTGGTGAACCAGCCCTTCACCGCCCCGAAGGAAGAGCGCCCCGTGCGCACCGACCGGTTCCTGCACAACCTCGCCTCCGTTGGTGCCGCCCTCATCGCGGGTGCCGACCTCGAGGGCCGGCCGGGGCTGTCCTGGCGGGTCCAGCAGGCACGTGCCGCACGCGCGGAGGCGAAGGCCGCCGCGGTCAAGGTCTGACGCACGGCGACACGGAGCCGCTGCTCCGGCGCGGTCCGCGATAATCTCGGCACATGACCTCCTCCACCACCGCGCCCGCACCGACTTGGGAGGCGCCGCTCGCCGGCGCCCCGCTGGACGCGACGGTCGAGGTACCCGGCAGCAAGTCCCTCACCAACCGGCTCCTGGTGCTCGCGGCGCTCGCGGATGGGCCAGGCACCCTGCGCGGTGCCCTGCGCAGCCGGGACGCCGACCTCATGATCCGCGCCCTGCGCACCCTCGGCGCCCACATCGAGGTGGGTGACCACCCGAGCACCCTCCACGTGACACCCGGCCCCGTGACCGGCGGCACGGAGGTGGACACCGGCCTGGCCGGGACCGTCATGCGGTTCCTGCCCCCGGTCGCGGCGCTCGCCGACGGCCCGGTCCGGTTCGACGGTGACCCGGAGGCCCGCGTCCGCCCGATGCTGCCCGTGCTGGCCGCGCTGCGCACGCTCGGTGTCACGGTGCACGACCCGGAGGCCGGGCCGGAACACGCCGACCTGCCCACCCATCTCCCGTTCACCGTTGAGGGCCGGGGCAGCGTGCCGGGCGGCGCCGTCGACGTCGACGCCTCGGGGTCCTCGCAGTTCGTCTCCGGCCTCCTGCTCGCGGCCGCGCGTTTCGAGCGCGGCCTCACCCTGCGGCACATCGGCGCCACGCTCCCGAGCCTGCCGCACATCGAGATGACGGTCGCCACGCTGCGCGACGCCGGCGTCGTGGTCGACGACTCGCGTGACGGCATGTGGGGCGTCTCCCCGGGGCCGATCGCGGCCCGCGACGTCCGCGTCGAGCCCGACCTCTCCAACGCGGCGCCGTTCCTGGCCTCCGCGCTGGTGGCCGGCGGCACCGTCCGTATCCCCGGCTGGCCGACGCTGACCACCCAGCCCGGCGCCATGGTTCCCGAGCTGCTGGAGCGCATGGGCGGCACCTACACCCTTGCCGACGGCGTCCTCGCCGTGACGGGGACGGGCGAGATCCACGGGATCGACGTCGACCTGCGTGCCGGGGGCGAGCTCGCACCCACCTTCGCGGCGCTGGCCGCGCTGGCGGACTCCCCCTCCAGGCTCCGCGGCATCGCGCACCTGCGCGGCCACGAGACCGACCGCCTGGCCGCGCTGGCCCGCGAGATCACGCGACTCGGCGGACAGGCCGAGGAGACCCGCGACGGCCTGGTGATCACCCCCCGGCCGCTGCACGGCGACGTCGTGCGCACCTACGCGGACCACCGCATGGCGACGTCGGCCGCACTGCTCGGGCTGCGCGTGCCCGGCGTGCGGGTGGAGAACGTCGGCACGACGGCGAAGACGCTGCCCGACTTCACCGGCATGTGGCTCCGCATGCTCGGCTCGGCCTCCTGATGAGCGCTTGCTGATGGGACCCGCCTGATGGGCCGCCGCGGCATCGACGAGTCGGACTTCCGCTCCCGCCCGTCCAAGCGCGGCTCGCGCCCCCGCACCAAGCGGCGGCCCGAACACTCCGACGCCGTGACCGGCCTGGTCACCGGCGTGGACCGCGGGCGGTACACGCTCCTGGTCAAGGATGCCGACGGCGGCGCGGCCGGCACGCCGGCCGAGCGGACCGTGACCGCGATGAAGGCCCGCGAGCTGACCCGCACCCGAGTGGTCGTCGGCGACCGGGTGGACGTCGTCGGCGACGTGTCGGGCGGCGAGGGTTCGCTCGCCCGGATCGTGCGCATCCAGGAGCGGACCTCGACGCTGCGCCGCACCGCCGACGACACCGACCCGTACGAGCGGATAGTCGTCGCCAACGCGGACCAGCTCGTCATCGTCACGGCGCTCGCCCAGCCCGAGCCGCGGACCGGCATGATCGACCGCTGCGTCGTCGCGGCCTACGACGCGGGCATGTCGGTCCTGCTCTGCCTGACCAAGGCCGACCTGGCCTCCCCCGACGCGCTGCGCGAGCTCTACGAGCCGCTCGGCGTCGAGGTGGTGGTGACCCGCAGGGAGGCGTCCGGCGACGAGGCCGACCGGGCGAACGTCGCCGGCGAGACGGCCGGCGGCATGGTCCTGGCCCCCGAGTCGGTCGAGGAGGTCCGTGAGAGGCTGCGCGGCCTCGTGTCCGTGCTGGTCGGCCACTCCGGCGTCGGCAAGTCCACGCTGATCAACGCCCTGGTGCCCGACGCCAAACGGGCGACCGGTGTGGTCAACGACGTGACGGGCCGCGGCCGGCACACCTCGACGTCCGCGGTCGCGCTCGCCCTGCCCGCGTCGCCGGCGGACGACGCGTCCGCCGACACCTTCGACGGCTGGGTGATCGACACCCCGGGTGTCCGCTCCTTCGGCCTCGCGCACGTCGAGGTGTCGCACCTGCTGCGGGCCTTCGACGACCTCGACGACGTGGCCCAGGAGTGCCCGCGCGGCTGCACGCACCTCGCGGACGCGCCGGACTGCGCGCTCGACGAGTGGATAGCGGCCTCCCCGGAGGACGAACGGCCCGCCCGTACGGCCCGGCTCACCTCGTTCCGCCGCCTGCTCTCGTCGCGGACCGGCTCGGACGCCTGACCGTGACCGACTTCTCGCGCCACGGCGCGATGGACGTCTCACGCTACGCCGCGGTGGACGTGCAGTACCTGGACGACGGCGGGGCACGGGCGGCGCTCGTCGTTGCCGAGGACGCCGCGTTCACCACTCTCGTCGACGAACGTACGGTGCTCGTCGAGCAGGTGGCGGCATACCAGCCCGGCAGGTTCTACGAGCGCGAGCTGCCGGCCCTCGAACGGGTGCTGTCCGGCGTCGCGCCGGTGGACCTGCTGATCGTCGACGGGTACGTGGACCTCGACCCCGAGGGCAGCCCCGGGCTGGGCGCCCACGTGGCCTCGGCCGGTCTGGCGCCCGTCGTCGTCGGGGTCGCCAAGACCCGGTTCCACACGGCGACGCATGCCGCCGAGGTGCTGCGCGGCCTGTCGGCCCGGCCGCTGTACGTCACGGCGTCCGGCATGCCGGTCGACGACGCCGCGGCCCTGGTGCGCGCCATGGCGGGCGAGGCGCGGTTCCCGGACGCGCTGCGCCGCGTCGACCGGCTGGCGCGTGGGGCGGTACCCGCCGCCTGAGGCTCAGGGCCGACTCACGCCTGGGCTCACGGCTGGAGGAACATCCAGCGGTGACCCTCCACGTCCTCGGCGCGGTACAGCCTGCCGTACGGCGCCTCCTCGATCTCGGAGAGCAGACCGGCGCCGGCCGCCTGCGCACGGGCGAAGTGGGCGTCGATATCGGCCACGCGGACCAGCACCCCGTCGATCACCCAGGGCGTCGACAGCCACGCGTCCGCCGCCGTGCAGTGCTTGCGGTGCGCCGCCGGGCCCTCGTACGACGCGAGCTCCGACAGCATCACGCGCCCGCCGCCGGCGTCGAGCTCACCGTGGGAGAGATGGCCGTCGTCGTCCAGCCAGCGTTCCGCCTCGGTGAAGCCGAAGGCCTCGATGAGCCAGTCCATGGCGGTGACGCCGTCCTGGTAGGACAGCATGGGGATCACTGCGGGTTCTGTAACGGCTGTGGGTTCGGACATGACAGACCTCCTCGCTCTCGAACAAATGTACGAGTCTTTCGCCGATCTGTCGAGCGGGGCGTGTCGGGTGTCCGCGCCTACACGACCTGGAAGCCAAAGAGCTCGACGGCCCAGGGGTCCAGCCGGCCGGCGGACGGGCCGCCGTCGTCGGCCCCCTCGATGTTGAACCCGAAGAACTCACGCAGGGCGTGCTCCCCCAGCTCCAGCGGGTGGAACGGCAGGGCGTAGTCGCCCCCCGCCGGGTGCCTGCCCGCCCAGAACGGCTCCTCGAACGCGAACCGGTCCCCGGTGTCCTCGAGCACCCCGTCGTCGGGCGACAGGCTCAGGGAACGCACCAGGGCGCCGTCCTGCCACACCGCGAAGGCGAACCAGTCGACGGCGCTGTGCATGGCGTGCAGGTAGAGCGTGCGGCCGAGGCTCGCGTCGACCAGGTGCGCGGGCAGCTGCGAGGGCCGGTCGAGCATGAGCGCCTGGTCGCACAGGACGTCCACCGCCGGCGTCGACAGCGCGCACGCCCGCCCCTGGGGCGGGAACACCGCGTCACCGAGCTCCCACGGTTCCTCACCGTCCGGCTGGATCCGGGCCGGCGGCCACAGCAGGCCGAGCAGCTCGGCCGCGCCGGCCTCGTCCGCGAACTCCGCCGCGTCCGCCAGCCCGTCCGCCACGTCGCCGTCCGCATACACGAGCATCGCTGTCTTGGCGCCCATCTTGTCTCCCGCCCTCGGCTGCTGTGGCTGCCCTCGGCGCCCCGCCCCGGCGCCGCACACGAGAGTACGGGCACCCGCCGACATCGCCACCGGACCCGTCTGCGCGGTCGAGGCTCGCACTCTGCCCAGCACGCGGCAGACTGAGCACATGCGCATCTACGTGCCCGCAACGCTCGACGAGCTCGACGCCGTCACCCACACCTCCGCGGCTGCCCGCTGGACCGTCGCCCCGCGCCGCGTGCACGCCGTCACGAAGGACCTCGAGGCAGCGCTGCCCGACGAGGACGCCGAGGGGCTCGAGTACATCGCAGCGCTGAACGCCGCCGACGACTCCCTCGCGCTGATCGCCGGCCGTCCCGACGCCGCGCACCAGCGCGTGGTCATCACGGTGGAGGTGCCGGACACGGCCGTCGGCCCGGTCCGGGGCCCGGCCTCCGGGAACCCTGACGACGACGAGGCGGTCGCCTCGGAGGTCGAGGTCGTCAGCACCGTCGAGGGCGTTGCGATCGTCTGCGTGCACGTCGACGAGCTGGAGGCCGCCGGTGACATCGCGGACGTGCTCGCGGCGGCGGACGAGGAGAGCGACGCCGAGTCGACCGCCGACGTCGGCGCGGAGTCGGACACGGCGCTGGACGAGGCGCTGCAACGCGTCACCGATCGGGACCTGCTCTGGTACGACTGGAGCGAGATCAAGAACATCCCCCGCGCCTGACGGGACCTGCCCACGAAGGCCGCGGGGTCCGAGATACCGCGGCCGCCCCAGCCAAAGGACGCTCACCCCAGGTAGTCGAGCGCTTCCTTGTGCAGCTTGCCGTTGGTCGCGATCGCGTTGCCGCCCCACGGCCCCGGCCTGCCCTCGAGGGACGTGAACGTGCCGCCGGCCTCGGTGACGATGGGCACGAGTGCCGCCATGTCGTACACCTCGAGCTCGGGCTCCGCGGCGATGTCGACCCCGCCGTCGGCCACCAGCATGTACGACCAGAAGTCGCCGTACCCGCGCGTGCGCGCGCAGGCCCGCGTCAGGTTGAGGAACCCGTCGAGCGAGCCGCGCTCCTCCCAGCCGCCGAGGGACGCGTAGCTGAAGGACGCGTCCGCAATCCGGGAGATGCCGGAGACGGACATCCGCGAGGCGGCGGCGAGGGACTTGCCCGTCCACGCGCCCGAACCCTTCGCCGCCCACCAGCGGCGACCCAGCGCCGGCGCGCTGACCAGGCCGACGACGACCTCCTCGCCGTCGGCGAGGGCGATCAGCGTGGCCCACACGGGGACGCCGCGCACGAAGTTCTTGGTGCCGTCGATCGGGTCGACGATCCAGCGCCGCGCGCCGTTGCCGGCGGAGCCGTACTCCTCACCGACTATCGCATCGCGCGTGCGGGCGCGGGCGAGCTGACCGCGGATGAAGTCCTCGGCCGCCCGGTCGGCGTCGCTGACCGGCGTCAGGTCCGGCTTGGTCTCGACCTTGAGGTCCAGCGCCTTGAACCGAGACATGGTGATGGAGTCGACCTGGTCGGCGATCACGTGCGCCAGACGCAGGTCGTCGGCGTAGTTGTCCTTCGTCATGGCGGCCACGCCCACAACCTAGCGCCGGATCTCACTTTTCCGCCGCCGAGCCGCGCCGATCGGGACGATTGTCACGCGGGGAGCCCCCGAGCGGTTGGCGCCGGAGCCGTCAGACCGCCGCGGGCACCAGCTCCCGGACCCGGCTCGCGAGCCCCACGAACGCAGCCCGTGCCGGGGAGCCCGGGGCGCACTCGGCGAGCACCCGGCCCGCCAGCAGTGCGGCGTCGAGGCCCACCGGGTCGTCGGGCACGAGGTGCACGTCGTCGACGCCCGCGTACCGCGCGAGCGCGTCGCGCACCTGGGACTCGGCCCGCCGCCCGACGGCGGAGTCGCGGACGCGGTTGACCACCACGAGCCGTGCCGCCGGCACGGGCACCGCGGCATCACGCAGGTCCTCCAGGCCCCGCACCAGGCGCTGCAGACCGACCGGATCCGCACCGCCGACCACCACGACGACGTCGGCCGCCTGCAGGGCGCTCAGGGTCGCGCCGTTGCGCTGGGGCGCACGCGTGTCGTACATGAGCAGCTCGTCGGTCTCCAGGACGGGGCCGCAGTCGACGACGGTCCACGCGGCGAGCTCGCGACACCGCTGGAACACCATGTCCAGCGAGGCGGCAGGCAGCTCCGGCCAGCGGGACGCCCGCGTGATGCCGGTCAGCACCCGCACACCGGGCAGCACAACGGGGCTGTGCCGGGCGAGCGACACGACGTCGAGCACGCCCTGCCCTGCCGCGCGGGCCGCGGCCGCGAGGCCCGGTGCGTCGTCGAGCAGCCCGAGCCGAGAGGTCACCGACGACGCGTACGTGTCGGCGTCGGCCAGCAGGACCGAGCGGGCGCCGTTCGGCGGCGCCGCCGGACGCGTCCGGCGCAGCAGGCCGGAGCGGCGCGGAGCGGCGGTCCCGACGCCGGCGAGGGCCGCGGCGAGCTCGATGGCGGTGGTGGTCCGGCCCGGCGACCCGACAGGGCCCCAGACCGCGATGATCGTGCCGAGCCGGCCCCCGAGGTCGGGCACGGTGGCGACGGGCGCTGCCACCTCCGGCGCGTCGCCACGCACAGCGGCGACGAGGTTCTCCGCGTCCCCCTCGGCCACCACGACGTCGCAGCCAAGTCCCGCGAGGCGTCCCGCGGGGGTCGCCCGGTCCTCGAGGGCCACGACCCGCAGGCCCGCACCGCGCAGCCGCGCCACCGCCTCCCGGTCCAGGCCGGGCAGGTCCCCCGAGACGACGGCGGCCGTCCCGGCCCCTGCCTCGGCCGCCGCGAGAAGCTCTGCCAGCTCCGCGCACCGGCGCGCCACGGTCACCCGCGGCTGCGCGCCGAGCACGGTGACGGCGTCCGCCTCCACCTCGGGGGCGTGCACCGCCAGCAGCACGGTGACCGTCCGCTCCTCGCTCATCCGACGCCACCCGCCACCGGTACGACGGCGACCGTGCCGGAGTCCGACAGTGCGCTCAGCACCGTCGGTAGCGAGTCGGCCGGGACCAGGACGTGCAGGGTCACCGTGCCGTCGACGATCATCCCGCCCTCGTCGGCATCCACCTGCTCGACCACGACGTTCCGCGCGAGCGTGCTCGGCGCCGGCCTGTCGTCGGCGGCGTCCGGCGCGATCGGGGCGTCCGGCACGAACCACAGGTCCACGACCGCGCCGGCACGGATCCGGTCCGAGAGGCCGGAGGCGACCGGCACCGCCACGGACCGGACGTCGGCATCGGCGCCGAGCGCGGTCAGGGGGACCAGCTCGCCGTCGTCCACCACACGGAGCACCACGAGGTCGGCGGGCAGCGGCTCGTCCGCGGGAAGGTATCTGCTCGTCCCGGCACCGAGCCGGACGTCGACGGCACGGAGCCCGTCGATCGTGAGGGGCTCGCCGGGTGTCAGCGCACCGTCCGCGACGAATGCCGGGACGGTGCGGCTCGCCGACGACACCACCCACGAGCCGAGCGCCACCGACACCGCGACGATGACGACGCCGGTCAGCAGGCGCGGATCACGCCAACGTGGGCGGCGCAGCCGCGTGGCCACCGGCTCGGGGAGAGCCTGACCCGGGCCCGGAGGTACCGGGGCATACGTCATCTCGAACCTTCCGCGTACTTTGGTGGACTTTGGTTAGACCTTCGCGTACAACTTCGCGTACGAGTCGAAGCGACGATCCGGACAGAATGGCGCACAGCGTAGGCAGAGCGCCGGAACCATAGTGATCGAACGTCGCCGATCCGGCATCAGATAGACACTTCTTGTGGATAACCCCCTCATGTCGGTGTCTCGTGCCACACTGTTCCCATGGAAAAGCGCTTTCTCTCTCTGGCCGACGTGGTCGAGACCCTGAACATCTCGATGGCCCAGGGCTATGCACTGGTTCGGACCGGCGACCTTCCCGCCATCCAGGTGGGTCCCAAGAAGGTATGGCGCGTCGAAGCCGCAGAGCTCGAGGCATACATCGAGCGCATGTATGCAAAGAGCCGCGAACGGCTCAAGGGCTCGGCGACCACGGACGCCTGAAAGGCCCTCAGCGGTACACCGACGGGACCGGACGCACTCGATGCGGAGCGACACCGGTCCCGTTCTCCATTTAGGAATTTGTTCGGGATCCTGAAGGATCTTGAACGATTCAGGGCGCCTCGCTGACGACCAGCAAGGCACTGAACGGAACCAGCCGAGTTCCACGATCATCGAGTACATCGATGTCGAGGTGGTCCCGCCCGACCCGCGCGATCCGGCCGCCCACGATGCCGCTCAGCGTGCGCACGGTGACCCGTGCCCGGTCCCGCTGCAGCGCACGTAGCACCGGGCCCAGCCCCAGCGCGGCACGCCGCGACGTCGCCGGCGCCGCCTGCCGGGCAAGTCCGTGCACCCCGGTGAGCGCCGCCAGCGGTACGAGGTGCTGGACGACCGGCTCGGGCCGGACGCCCTGCACCAGCGCCCACTCGTCCGCGGCCTCCCGGACGACGCCGCGTAGCGGGGCGCCGGCGAGCAGCTCCAGCGTCACCACCGCCCCGACGACGGCGCGGAACCGGTCCGCGAGCGTCATCGTCGCGTGCTCGGCGCGCGTCATCTCGGAGACCAGTGCATCGGACTCGGCCGCCGACTGCGCGCGGGCCTGCGCCTCGAGGTCCCCGAAGAGCGCCTCCCAGCGAGTGGGACCACCCGGGTGCATGAATGCCATGAGGTCACCCTGCGTCATCCACAGCCATCCTGCTCTCCGGTGGACACCCCAGCGGCACCGAGGTTGAATATCGATTGTCGGCGCGCATCAACAGCTATCAACAGCGTGAGAATGAGCCGATCGAATCAGTAGCCGACCACCGCAGGGAGAACCATGACGAACAGCGCCCTCCCGGAAACTCCACCGGTGTACCGCGCCAGCCCCCGTCCCGGCGGGCACACGGCGCGCACCACGCCACCGACGAGCGCTCGGCGCGGCCTGGCGGGCCTGGCCACCCTCGCCGTCACGTTCACCGGCGCCACCGGCGCGCTCGGAACACGCACCTGGCAGGTCGGCTCGGAGCTGGGTGCCGCGCTCTTCCCGGTCGAGGACATCGTCGAGCTCGCGACGGTCGCAGCGGGCACGATGCTGGCCGGCTGGGTCGGCCTGCATGCGTTCCTGGCCCTGGCCTGTGTCGTGGCGGGCCGCTGGGGTCCGCGCTGGGCGGCGGGCGAACGAGCCGTCGCCCTGCACGCGCCGGCCGTCGTGCGCCGCCTCGCCCGCGCTGCCGCAGGTGCCGGTGTGGGACTTGCCCTGACGGTGCCTGCCGCCGTGGCGTCGGACCTGGCGACCGGGGCAGACCCGTCCGTGGACGGCGGCGCTGCCGTCGTCGTCGACCTCGGCTGGCAGCCGACCGAGCGCCAGCCGGCGGACCGGACGGGCGCTCGTGCGGCCGACCACTCGGCCGCGTCGAGCGACCGGCCGAGACCCGAGCGATTGTCGCTGGTCAACCGGGGCCAGCGCACCGGGGCCGGGCGCGAGCCGCTGGTCGTCGTCGAACCCGGTGACACGCTCTGGGCGATAGCGGCCGGCAGGCTCGCCGCCGAACAGGCGGGCACGCCACCGGCCGACGCCGAGATCGCCGCCGCCGTCACGCGGTGGCACCACGCCAACCGTCAGGCGCTGGGCGCGAACCCCGACCTGATCCGCCCCGGCATGGTGCTGCGCGAGCCCTGACCGGGCGACGCCCGGCCGCGGCGCCTCCGCCATCCCCTCCCGCCTCACCCCAGGAGACCCCATGACCACACTCCCGCAGGACCCGCCGGCCCGGAGCGCACCTGGTGCCGCGCGGCAGGTACGGCCGACCGCGACAGCCCGCCGGGCGCCGGTCACCCGTGCGGCCGCCCCGGCCACGCCGGTTCGTCGGCCCGCCACGCCGCAGGTCGGGCCGGTCACCGGGCCGGGGATCGGCCGGCGGATGCGGCGGATGCGGATCGGCGGGACGCCCTACCCGGACCTGCAGAACGCGGCGGCGGCCCTCGAGGCGGCGGCCGGCCGACCGGCCCCCGAGCCGGACCCGGACCTTCCCGACCCGACCGCGCAGGTCTGCCGCGTGGTCCGTGCCGCCGTGGAGGTACTACGCGGCGAACGGCCCGCGGCACAGCTCGCACGCTGGGTCACCCCGCAGGTCTACGACCAGCTCCTGGAGCGCGGAAGGCTCATGCGTGAGGCGCAGCGAAGCGCGCCGCCGCGGCCCAAGGCGCATCCGGCGACGGTCCGGCGCGTACGGATGGTGCGGCTGGGCACGTCGTCCGCCGAGGCGACGGTGATCCTGCACGACGAGGGCCGCGTCCGGGCAGCGGCAGTCCGGCTGGAGGCTCGGCGCGGGGTCTGGCGGGTAGCGGTCCTCGAGATCGGCTGAGCCGGAGGTGCAGCGCAGGGTGCGGGCCGAGGAACGAGGCACGCGCCCGGAGCGGAACCGCAGGCTCAGCC
>NZ_JBHXBG010000154.1:0-12606 GCF_042726755.1 Promicromonospora sp. NPDC060271
TACCGGGTACGCCGAGTCAGATCCGTGGTCCGACCAGCGCGCTGACTGGCGGTACCCGGTACGCCGAGTCAGTCAGCTGGGATCAGCCGCCTCCGGCCCTCCGGAACACGCCGTAGCATCCGCAACCCCAGCCCTCACCGCGCCGCGGTCGGCTCCGCCGGGACACCCAGGACGTGTCGGGTGAGGGCGTCGAGGACCGTGAGACCGTCGGACGACAGCACCGACTCCAGGTGGCCCTGGACCGAGGCGACCCGCGGACCGCGCAGCGCGGTGAGCACTCCGTCCGCGTCGAAGGACGGCTCGAGGGCGAGCCGGGGCACCGGGCCGTCGTCGGCGGCGCTGGTGGTGGTGACGTGCGCGCCGAAGGTGTTGTAGTAGCCGACGGCGGCCGTGCTGCCGAACACGTCGGCGTCGAGCCGCACGCCCTGGCGCGGTGCGGGGAGCGCGCGGACCGGGAAGCCGGCGAGGCCCGCGAGGACCTGGTGGCTGAGGCAGACCGCGAGCAGCGGCAGGCCCGCGGCGACCCGCTCGTGGATGCGCCGTGCGATGGAGGCGATGCGTGGGTCCTCGTGATCGCGCGGGTCGCCGGGCCCGGGGCCGAGCACCAGGAGATCGTCCGCGAGGACGTCGTAGTCGGCGTCCCACCGGACCATGCGGGTGTTCATGCCGAGGTGCCGTAGCTGGTGCGCGAGCATCGTCGTGAACTGGTCCTCGTGGTCGACGATCAGGACGCTCGGGCCGGTCAGGGCCGTCTCCGTGGCGGTGCGGGCGGGGTCCTGCGGACGCACCCAGAACTCGGCGAGCTGGCTGTTGCGGGCGGCCAGCGCCTCGGCGACGCCGGGCTGCGCGTTCAGGTCGACGGCGACGTCGGGCCCGGCCCCGCGCGGCACGAGCCCGAGCGAGCTCAGCACGCCGGACGCCTTGGCCCGCGTCTCCGCGACCTCGTGCTCCGGGACCGAGTGGCGCACGAGGGTCGCTCCCGCCGGGACGGACACCCGGCCGCCGTCGTGCAGATAGGCGGTGCGGATGAGGATCGGGGCGTCGAGCGAGTAGCCCGCGGCGCCGTCCGCCGAAGGATCAGCGGAGCCGGGCTCGGCTACCTCCGGCTCGAACAGGGCGAGGAACCCCGAGTAGTAGCCACGCGGGCGGGTCTCGTGGCGGGTGATCACCGTGCAGGCGTTCTCCATGGGCGACCCGGTGACCGTCGGCGCGAACATCGTCTGCCGCAGCGCCTCGCGGGGGTCGAGGTCGGTCCGGCCCTCCAGCAGGTACTCGGTGTGGCTGAGGCGGGCCATCTGCTTGAGGTAGGGGCCGACGATGCGCCCACCGTCCGGGCAGAGCGCGCTCATCATCTTCATCTCCTCGTCGACCACCATGAAGAGCTCCTCGTTCTCCTTGGTGTCGCGCAGGAACGCAAGGACGCCGTCGCGCGTGGGACCCGTCGCGGGGTGGCGGTAGGTGCCGCTGATCGGGTTCATCCGGGCGACGCCGTCGTGCAGGGTCAGGTGCCGCTCGGGCGTGGCCCCCGCCAGGGACAGCGCCTCGCCGTCGGACGCCGGGGCGTGCACCGCGAAGGTCCAGTACGAGCCGACCTCGTGCGTCAGCAGCGCACGGAACCACGACGTCAGCGCGGGAACCGGGGCCGAGTCGGTGTGCGCCTCGAAGCGGCGCATCACGACGAAGTTGGCGCCGGCGCCCTGCCCGATCTCGTCGTCGATGACGCGGCGCACGATGCCCGCGTACTCGTCGTCGGGGATGTCGAAGCCGAGCGGCTCGGCAGCCACGGGCTCGGGTGGGAGGACGGCGATCGTGTCGGCCACGGAGACCCGCTCCGACTCGCGGACGACGAGGCAGCGCAGCGGGGCGCCGTCGTCGTGCACGGTGAAGCCGCGCTCGACCGCCTGGCGGAAGGGGACGACCGCGAGCACGGGCGCGCCGTCGAGCGGGATGTCGCCCAGGAGGTCGACGTCGACCACGTCGCCGACCAGCACCTCGACCTCCAGGCTGCCCTCGCGGCGTAGCAGCGCGAACGGGAGCGTGCCGTCGGAGGCCAGGACCCGGCCGAGGAGGGGGTGGCGGTCGGTGGTGGCGGGGCTGAAGCTGTCGGACATGCTGGGCCTCTCGGTTCGGGGTGCCCGCCCCGGTCCGCGGCTTCGTGGAAACACGAACGACCGCCTCGGGGCGAGGCGGTCGTTGACGTGTGTGGATGCGTCGCGGCTCGCCTAGTCGGCGGGCCACCAGTCCTGGCTGATCAGGTGCGACGTCATGGGCGGAAGGCTAGCCGGGCTCGGGGTGGGGTGTCCACAGGAAGCAGCCTACGGATGGCCGGACGTCTCCTGTGCCCGCCGCACGGGCCAGGCGACGTCCGGTCGTCACTGACGGTAGAACTGCGCGATCGTCCCGTCGCGGTTCAGGGCTATCACGTAGACGAATCCGTCGATCTCGTGAATGAATTCCGAGATCCGACTGCGACCCTCCAGGTATTCACGTATCCCGGCCTCGTTGTGCCGCACGATCTCGGTCAGATATCGATCGAGGTCCGCGACGGTATCAGTGGGTGCGAAGTATCTCCGTACGTCAGTGGGCTCGACACCAAAGTACTCCCACGTCTGGCGGCTCATCACGCGCACCATCAGACCTTCTGGCATCCGGACCGTTCGCCCGCCGATATCGAAGCTCGGCGGCGACCAAGCGAGGTCAGCGAGGGCGTCGCGGATGCGCTGCTCGACGCACTGGTGGGGCGACGTAGCGCCGCTCCCGCCTGCGTTCAGGCAGGCATTCGCTCGGTACATCTCGATCAGCCTGGCGTTCTCCTGGGCGAGACCCTGGAGGCTCGGAGCCTTCCAGTACTCTTTCCAGGCGGCATTCCAGCTTTCCCAGTACTCCTCCGAGTAGATGTCGGGCATCCACTCGTCGGTTGCCAGACCCGTGATCTCTTCGATCACGGTGCTGCACGCCTCGGACTTCCCGCACAGCCCATCGGGAAAATACCTCAGCTGCAGATCCAGCAAGAAGAGTGCCCAGGGCTCCATGATATGTATGCTCGACCAGAGGAAATCCAGCTTCATGTCCAGCTTTTGCTGGCTGAGGAAGTTTGGTCTCGTTGTGTTCGCGAGGCATCTGTCAGCGGCGAGCCCTTCGCCGAACACGGACGTGCACAGGTCAGCATTGATGTAGACCTGTGCGGCCGGGTTGAAATCCGCCTGGATCAGGTTCACGGCCCATTCCCAGACCTCGTCCACGCACTCCTCGTCGTATCCACCCGGGATGCGGCATCCCCCTGCGCTGAGCATGTCCAGCTGGATGCGCTGATCAGCATCCTCGAGGACGTCTTCGACCATCCGGTCGTAAGCGACCTCATACGCACCCTGGGCGTGCCGCGCGGCTTCGGTCGCGCTCTGTCCCGCCGCGACCGCGTCACGCCATGCCCGGGTCGCGCTGTCCGTCGCCTCCTGGGCAGACTCGATCGCTCTGCCATGAGACACGGCCGCCCAGGTGGCCGACCGGGCCGCGGACTCCGCCGATCCCCTCGCCTCGGCGGCCGCGGCCTGCGCGGTGTTCGCCGACCGCTTCGCGTCCTCCGCCGAGCGGGTCGCCCGGGCTGCCGCGGCGTTCGCCGCCTCGGCATGCAGGCCCGCCTCGGCCGCGGCAGCGATGGCCGCGTTCGCATGGTCCACGGCGTCCTGGGCAGCTCCGGCGGCTCGAGCGGCCTCTTCCCAGGCACGCTTCTCGTTCTCCGTCGCCCGTGCCGCTACCTCGGCGACCTGGAGCACCAGGGAACTGATCGTCTCCACGTGAGCGGCGGTCCGCCGGTCCCGCGCGGCGGCGTCGTGGCGACCCACCTGGAGGAACTGCTGCCGAAAGGCCGGTGGCCCTTCGAGCGCGATCTCCGCGTTGATCCGAAGCTCGCTCCCCTCGGGTGCGTCCTGGAAGATCTGGGTCACCTTGATCTCGTTGTCGGCCTCCCGTGCCGCGTACTGCCCCGTCTCGAGGAACCTGCGCAGCGCAGGGGCGGAACCGTCGTCCAGGGCTGTGGTCGCGGCGTCGACCGTGTGCGCGTCGTTCGCCTCACGTGCAGCGGCGAGCACCCGTGTGGTCTCGAGCTCGTCCTCCTCGCGTCGTTCCGGATAGTCCGGGTTCTCGAGGAACGCTGCGACGTCGGCGTCCGTACCGTCGAACACGGCCGCGACGGCGGTCCGCATCGCCTCCGAGCCGCTGGTCGCCAGACCGGCGAGTGTTGTCCGGTCGTCCATGCCCTCGGCCGAACGCAACCCGCCACGAGCGAAGGCAAGCACCTCCTCGTCATGGCCGACCAGAGCCGCCCGCGCCGCCTCGCGCGTCCACGACCCGCCCGAGTCGACCAGTCCCAGCGCGGCTTCACGTGCCCGCGCGACCGCGATCTCCCGAGGGGTGCCCGGGTCGGTCGCGACGTCCAGCGCGGCCTGGACCGACGGCGGCCGCTGTTGCGTCCACGGCGTGTTCGAAGTCGGCGCATCTGCCCCCTGCGCTTCCTGGACGATCCGAGCGACGTCGCGGGCGGACTCGATCATCTGCTCACGTTCGCGGGCAAGGCGGGACCGGTCCTGACGCCGTGCCTCCATGTTGATCTCCTGGGCCTGCTGAGCGCTCAGCCGAGCGGCCTGCGCGGCCTGGGACGCCGCTTGCGCGTGCTCCCGGGCGAGGCGTGCGGCGTCCACGGCCTCGCCGGCATGGTTCGCGGCGTCTTCCGCTGCCGCGGCCGCGTTGCGCGCGTGGGTCACCGCGGACGCCGCCGCGTCGCGGGCGACGATCGCCTGCTCCCGGGCGTACCTGGCGAAGGCAACGGCCTCCTCTGCCGCCCGCTGCGCACGCAACGCCGCGGCGCGTGCGCGCTCGGCCGCCGCGTACACCGTTGCCGCGTCAGCACCGGCGGCAGAAGCGGCCTCCGCCGCCGCCTGCGCCGCGGCCGAGGCATCGTTCGAGTGGCCGACCGCGGACTGCGCGGCGCGAATAGCACTGTCTACCTCGTGCAGTGCTCCGATCGCCAGCTTCATGGCCGTGCTGGCCTTCTCGACCTGCGTGGCCGCGGCGCGCGCTCCGGCCGCTCGCGCACTGGCACTGGCCGCCGCGTTCCGGTCGACCCGAGCCTGCGCGGCGGCGCGATATGCCTCGGCAGCCCTCTGTTCGGCCACTGCTGCCGCCATCGCGACCCGGACGGCAGCGTTCGCCGCGGTGCGCGCTGCCGCCGCGGCGTCGTTGGCCGCGCCGACCGCGGCACCTGCGGCGTTGGCAGCGCTCCGGGCCGCCTGAGCCGCCTTGCTCGCGGCGACCTCCGCCCGCCGCCGGTCGCTTCCCGCCGCTTGCGCCTCAGCCCTGGCCGTCGCCGCGGCGCCCTTCGCCAGTGCCGCCTCTTTCTCGGCCCTGTCCGCCTCGTCGGTCGCGGCATTCATCGCCGCCTGCGCCTGGCTGCCCGCGGCCTCGGCCGCATGGAGGAGGTCCGTGATGCTCGCCTGTTCGTGGTCCCTGGCTGCCGCCACCCCCCACTCGATGTCCAGGAACCGCACCAGCGCCTCTTGCCGACCGGTGTCGAGTGCCGCGGCAGCGGCCTCCTTCACCCGCGGCCCCCCGGCGGCGAACGCCTGGTTGACGCGGATCTCGACGTCCGCCTCCTGGGCCGTCGCCCAGCCGCCCTCGAGGAACTGCTCCAGGGCCTCCGGCGTGCCGGCATCCAAGGCGGAACGGGCGGCAGCCTGAACCTGAGGGCCGCCGAGGGCGGCCAGCTGAGTGATCCGGATCTCCTGGTCGGCCAGCCACGGGTCGTTCCAGCCGTCCGTGAGGAAACCACGCAGGGCCTCCGGATCCTCGGCGTCCAGGAGCGGGGTCAGTGTGGCCCGCATCGTCGGCCCGCCGCTCGCGAACATCTGGGTCGCGAGAATGTCCCGGTCCGCGAGCTCACGCACGCTCCACTGGTCGTGGACGAACGCGCACACCTCAGCCTCACCACCCAGCAGGGCTGCCTCGGCCGCGGCCCTCACCTGGGGTCCGCCGGCGTCGCGCGCCGCGAGCACGCCGGCCCTCGAACACTCCTGCTGTGACTCGGTTGCCTGGGCCGTCTCGGCCTGCGGCACCACACCAGGAACGACCAGGCCGGTCACCACCACGGCCACCAGAGCGCCGCGCACGCCACGCCTCGGGAGCCCGCGCCACGGCCTTCGAACGGAGATGCTTCTCACTGTCGGACCTTTCTCGTCCACGTGACTTCACCGGTGGGGCCTGCGCCGAGGAGGAGCGGTCACCCCTCGGCGCAGGAGCTGTCTGGCCTTCCGTAGGCGGCGTCAGACCTTGATCTGCAGCAGGACCGTCTGCTCGGATCCGGGATCCGCCCCGATACCGACCGGCGTGTAGGTGTCGGATTCACCGGTGATCACCACCGGTTCGCCGGACCGCGTGTCGACGACCGCCGTGTAGTCGTGCCCAGCACCCTCCTCGTAGCCGTCGCCACGGATGGAGAACACGTTCTGCACCCGCAGGTCGATCCGGCCGGAGTCACCACGGACCACGAGGCAGAGCGTGCGAGCCCCACCCGACTCGACCGTGTACCGGACCCTCATCGCCCCAACGCCCTCCTCGTCCTGCACCGTCGCGCACTCGACGTCGACGGTGATGTTCCCGTCGCCCGAGATGAGCTCGACGCCGAGCTGCGCGCCGATCCGCGCCGCGTCCGGATACGCGAACCGCTCCACCAGCGACGTGACCCCCGCCGGCCGCGCCACGGTGACCGCGGCGTCCGGCTTGCGGGTACGGTCCAGGACCACCGCCAGCTTCTGGGCCGGGCGGTACCCGAACAGGTGCGCCTTGCCGCCGCCCGCCGCGGCGACGCTGACGAGCTGGTCCTGCGCGCTCCGCAGGGAGTAACCCCCGAGGCCCCCCGCCTGGTCGGGGCGGATCGTCGTGAAGCCGGTGGCGGTGGCCGTCCGGATCGCCGACATCGTCGTGCCCGGGGCGTAGGCGACCAGGTCGTCCAGCCTCCCGTCGTCGTCGTACGCGGTGGCGACCACCCGGCTCGTCGCGCTGGCCAGGGCGGGCCACGTGCCCTCGGACTGTTCGGTGTAGGCGGACGTCGTGTCGCGGCTGACGACCGAGTACTGCTTGGCCGTGCCCGGCCGGTACACGAGCAGGTCGTTCGGCTTGCCGTCGTGGTCGGCGTCGAACGGCGTGATCCGGTCGCCCGCCGCGAACGTCCAGCCGCCCAGCGATGTGGTGTGCGGCATCACGTAGCCGAAGGTGGGGCCGGCCACGACGGCCGCCGTGCCGCCGGCGCTCGGGTCGTACTGCATGATCTCGTCGAGCCGGCCGTCACCGTCGTAGTCCACCGGGACGAGCTGGGGGTCGTCCCCGTTGAGGACCACGCCCCAGGAGTTCTGGTACTTCTTCACGAACTGGCCCGACGCGTCGCGGCTGTACACCGCGACGTTCCGCACGGTCGTCGAGCCGACGCCCGGCCGGTACACCAGCAGGTCGTCCAGCTTGCCGTCACCCTCGAAGTCGAACGCGACCATCTTGTCCACCGCGTTGTCGAGCGGCCAGTCGCCGATGCCCGTGCCACGGTGGACCTCCGCGTACGTGCCGTCCGCCCGGCGCTCGGCGATGACGACGAGCCGCCCGCCGGGCCGGTACAGGAGCACGTGGTCCGCCCGTCCCGTGTGGTCGAAGTCGTAGGCGATGGCCTTGTCGGCGGCGTTGGAGAGGTCGAACCCCGCCACGCCGGCGTTGCTCTCGTGCGTGATCTCGTACTGGCTCTCGCCGCGGTCGAGCCGCTTGATCGCCCAGGCGCTCTTCGCGCCGGGCCGGTAGCCGAGCACGAGGGTCCGCGATCCGGTGCCCGGGCCCTCGAACGGGACGAGCCGGTCTGCGTTGTTCGTCAGGTCGAACCCGCCGAGGCCGCCGTCGCGCGGGCCGGTGAGCGGCGCGTAGGTGTCGGTGGCGGCGTCCCAGGTGATCGCGCTGACGCGGCCGAGGCCGCCGCTGACCGGACGGTAGGCCACGAGGTCGTCGTCCAGTCCGTCGTGGTCGTAGTCCATGGCGACCACCTGGTCGGCGGCGTTGTCCAGCGATGTCCACGTGGCCGCATCGACCGTGGAGTAGCCGCCGCTCGTGTTCCGGCTGAGGACCGCGTACTTGCTCGCCGTTCCGGGCCGGTACACGAACAGGTCGTCGCTCTTGCCGTCGTGCTCCCGGTCGAACGGGACCACCCGGTCGCCGGGGGCGAAGGTCCAGCCGCCGAGCGACGTGGTGTGCGGCATGAGGTAGCCGAAGCTCGGGCCGGCCACCACCGCCGCCGTGCCACCGACGCTCGGGTCGTACATCATGATCTCGTCGAGCCGGCCGTCACCGTCGAAGTCCACCGGGACGAGCTGGGGATCGTCCCCGTTGCGCACCAGCCCCGCCGCGTTCTGGTACTTCTTGACGAACTGACCCGACGCGTCCTGGCCGTACACCGCGAGGTTCCGCACCTCGGCCGAGCCGACGCCCCTGCGGTACACCATCAGGTCGTCCAGCTTCCCGTCGCCCTCGAAGTCGAACGCGATGATCCTGTCCACCGGGTTGTCGAGCGCCCAGTCGCCCAGGCCGGTCGTGCTCCGGAACACCTGGACGTACGTCCCGTCCGGGTCGCGGCGCACGACCTGCACGAGGTTCGAGCCGGGCCGGTACATCAGGAGGTGGTCCGCCCGGCCGCTGTGCGCGTAGTCGAAGGCGATGACCTTGTCGGCCGACGACGAGAGGTCGTACCCGCCGATCCCCGCGGACGTGCTGCGGTACTCCCAGCCGAACTGCGAGCTCAGGGCCGGGGCGTTCCGCTCGACCCAGCCACCCAGCCCGTCGAGGCGCACCACGGTCGTTGCCGCGGCGGGCTCCGTCGCCTCGGCAAGGCACCGCGCCCCGTCCGAGCCGGCGACGAGCCCGACGAGCGGCCCACCACCGGTGCTCGCCACCGGCGCACCGGCGTCCCCGAGGCACGCACCGGCCGCGCCGTCGGCACCCGTCCACACGAAGGTCCCCGCGCCCACCTCGCCGACGACGCCCGTGGCGTACTCGGGCGCGTCGGGCACCCAGGTGTCGGCGGTGCGGCCGAAGCCGGCCAGCACCGACGCCGCGCCGGCCACCGGGGCCGTCGAGGTCAGCGCCGCCTGCGCGATCCCTCTGGTGGGCAGCGCGAGCCGGACCAGCGCCACGTCCCGGTCGGGGTGCGGCACCACCCGGTCGACGTCGAGCGTGCGCGCCGGGGCGCCGGCGTGCGCGCCACCGACCACCACCTCGGCCGCGACGGGTGGTTGCCCGGTCGTCAGGGCGCCGCCGTCGGCGGCCAGGCAGGAGCCCGCCGTCAGGACCCACTGCGGGCGCACGAGAGCGCCGGAGCACGCACGCTCCTCGCCCAGCCGAACCTTCACCAGGTAGGGCGCGCTCCCTGACGGGACCGGGTCGCCCCCGGTCACCGCCATCGCGGGAGCCGCCAGACCGGCCATGATGGTCGCCGCGCCTACCAGTGCGGCAGTGAACCGTCGCAACATCCCAGCCTCCATAGAAGTGGTCATACCGGGCACTCTCAGCGCCACTGGACAAGGTAGGCAGGCAGGCTTGCAGAAACCTTGTACGCGGCTTGCACGGCCGCTCCGGCACGGCCTGCCTGGTGGCGGCCCGGCAGGGCCCGGCAAGGTGCGAGATGTCCACAGGTAGCCGGACGGCCGGTACCATCCGGGTATGCACAAAGCGATACGTCCTACCCGCACGACGCTCTCTTGACTGGTCGAACGAGCTCCAGCGGACCCGCACCGGCGATGACCTCCGCCGCCCGATCACGGGCGTCCGGCTCGGCCACCGTCGCGACGACGGGCATCACCGTCTACGGCTGCGGAGCAGACGAGGCAGCCCTGTTCCGGACGATGGCGCCCCGCTTCGACGTGGTGCCCACGATCATCGACGCCGCGCTGACGGAGGAGACCGCCGACCTTGCCCTCGGCAACAGCTGCGTCAGCGTCGGCCACAAGACGCAGATCACCAACCCGACGCTGCTCGCACTGAGCAAGGTCGGGGTCGAGTACATCTCCACGCGGAGCGTCGGCTACAACCACATCGACGTGTCGTACGCGCAGAGTGTCGGGATCACGGTGGGCAACGTCGCCTACTCCCCCGACAGCGTCGCCGACTACACGCTGATGCTCATGCTGATGGCCGTGCGCCAGATGAAGTCGGTGCTGCTGCGCGTCGAGGCCCATGACTACCGGCTGAGCGAGACGCGCGGCCGGGAGCTGCGCGACCTCACCGTCGGCGTCGTCGGGACGGGACGGATCGGCACGGCGGTCATCGACCGCCTGCGCGGCTTCGGGTGCCGCATCCTGGCCTACGACACGCGCGCCGCGACCTCGGACGACCACGTCCCCCTCGACGACCTGTTCCGCGAGAGCGACATCGTCACCCTGCACACGCCCCTGACGGCGGCGACGCACCACCTCCTCGACCGGCGGCGCATCGCGCAGCTCAAGCCCGGCGCCTACGTCATCAACACCGGCCGGGGGCCGCTCCTGCACACCGAGGCTCTGCTCGAGGCGCTGGAGAGCGGGCACCTGGGTGGTGCCGCCCTGGACGTCGTCGAGGGTGAGGAAGGGGTCTTCTACGCGGACCGCCGGCACAAGCCCCTCGACGACGGAGCGCTCGCGCGGCTGCACGGGCTGCCGAACGTCGTCATCACGCCGCACACGGCGTACTTCACGGATCACGCGCTGGCGGACACCGTCGAGAACAGCCTGATCAACTGCGTGAACCACATAAGTATCTGAACCACTGATATTTGACCTGCTCGTATTTGCCCTGCTCGACGACCTGAAACTACGAGAGCGAGAAACTGCATGTCCAAGCTCAATGTCGGAATCCTCTTCGGCGGCCTCTCCGAGGAGCACCCGATCTCCGTGAAGTCCGCGCGGGAGGTCGCGAAGAGCCTCGACACCGAGAAGTACGAGCCGTTCTGGATCGGCATCACGACAAAGGGCGACTGGCGGCTCTGCGACGGTCCCGGGGAGGGCTGGGAGGACGCCGGCTCGCGTCCGGTCACGCTGTCGCCCGACCGCAGCGTGCACGGTCTGCTCGTGCTCGAGGAGGGTGCGTACGAGACGATCCGGCTCGACGTCGTCTTCCCCGTGCTCCACGGTCAGCTCGGTGAGGACGGCGCCGTCCAGGGCATGCTGGAGCTCGCCGGCATCCCCTACGTCGGCTGCGACGTCCAGGCCTCCGTCGTCTGCATCGACAAGTCCCTCACCTACACGGTCGTGCAGGCCGCGGGGATCCGGACGCCGGACCTCAAGATCGTGCAGGGTGACGAGGCCGTCGACGCCGACGAGCTCACCTACCCCGTCTTCGTGAAGCCCGCCCGTTCCGGCTCCTCGTTCGGCGTCAGCAAGGTCACCGGCCCGGAAGAGCTGGCGGACGCGCTGGCAGAGGCGCGCCAGTACGACTCGAAGATCCTGATCGAGGGGGCCGTGGTCGGTCGCGAGGTCGGCTGCGCCGTCCTCGGCAACGACCCCGACCTGTTCACCGGCGAGGTGGACCGGGTCGACCTCTCGCACGGATTCTTCCGGATCCACCAGGAGAAGTCGCCCGAGACCGGCTCGGAGAACTCGACCTTCATCGTCCCCGCCGACATCACCGAGGAGGAGCGCACGCTCGTCCAGGAGACCGCCAAGGCGATCTACCGCGCCCTGGGGTGCAAGGGCCTGGCCCGCGTCGACACGTTCCTGACCGACGACGGCCAGGTGATCCTCAACGAGGTCAACACCCTGCCCGGCCTGACGTCGTACAGCCGCTACCCCCGGATGATGGCCGCGGCCGGGCTGCCCCTCTCCGAGGTGATCGACCGCCTGGTGCCGCTGGCGCTGCAGACGGCACGATGACGGACGGCGCGATGAACGGCGACTTCGCGTTCGTCGACGAGCTCGTCCCCGGCATCCGCTGGGACGCCAAGTACGCGACCTGGGACAACTTCACCGGCAGGCCCGTCGACGGCTACCTGGCGAACCGGATAGTCGGGACCAAGGCCCTGTGCGCGGCTCTCGAGCGCGCGCAGGAGCATGCCCGGTCGCTCGGGTTCGGGCTGCTGATCTGGGACGGGTACCGGCCGCAGCGTGCCGTCGACCGTTTCCTGCAGTGGTCGCGGGAGCCGGAGGACGGCCGGACCAAGCAGCGCCACTACCCGAACATCGCCCGCGACGAGATGTTCTCGCGGGGTTACGTCGCGGCCCGGTCCGGCCACACCCGGGGCAGCACCGTGGACCTGACGCTCTTCCACCTCGACAGCGGTGAGCTCGCGAGCATGGGCGGTGACCACGACCTGATGGACCCGGTCTCGCACCACGGCGCCGCCGGCGTGCCGGAGCTCGAGGCCAGGAACCGGCAGACGCTCTGCACGGTCATGGAGGAGAGCGGGTTCGACCGCTACGACAACGAGTGGTGGCACTACAACCTGCGGGACGAGCCGTTCCCCGACACCTACTTCGACTTCGAGATCTCGACGACGGTCCCGGCGTAGGTCGCGACGCCGGCCGGCCAGGCGGTCCGGCCGACCGGAGGGTGTGATCC
>NZ_JBHXBG010000155.1:0-12587 GCF_042726755.1 Promicromonospora sp. NPDC060271
GCGCTTGTCCGGGTCTCCCTGGTGTCACCAGAGGAACTCGGACAGGCGCTCTACTTCGCGGAACCGCTCGGGTCAGCCCTTGTTGCGGGGCGGGGCCTCGCCCAGCTCGCTCGAGGTCACCACCATGCCGCCCTGGACGGCCGGGTCGCCCTGACCCTCGGCAGCGGCCACCAGGTCGAGCGAACCCGTGACGCGGCCGGCGGCCTTGATGTCCAGGGCCGCGGTCTCGACGGCCGTCAGGGACGCGGCGGGCACGGCCAGCGACGCGGCGACGATCGGGGTGCGCATCGAGGCCTTGGCCTCGGACTTCACCTTGCGCAGCGCCGCGAGGGCGTGCCCGGCCGCCGCGAGGTCGGCCGGGTCGGCGCCGTCGGACGCCGCACGCAGCGGCCCCGCGACGGGCCACTCCGCGCGGTGCACCGAGCCCTCACGCCACCAGGACCAGACCTCCTCGGTGGCGAACGGGAGGTAGGGCGCCAGGAGCCGCAGCATGGTGTCGAGCGCGATCGCCAGCGTGGTCCGGGCCGACGTCGTCTCGGGGGAGAGGTTCGCCGCGTCGTCACCGGCGCCGTAGGCGCGGTCCTTGACGAGCTCGAGGTAGTCGTCGCAGAACGCCCAGAAGAACGTCTCGGTGAGCTCGAGCGCGCGGGTGTGGTCGTAGGACTCCAGCGCGGTGGTGGCCTGCTCGACCACGTCCGCCAGCCCCGCGAGCATGGACCGGTCCAGCGCGACGGTCACGGCCGCCGGGTCGAGCGCGATCTCGCTGCCCGCGCCGCCGCCGAACGACAGCGCGAACTTCGAGGCGTTGAGGACCTTGATCGCCAGCCGGCGGCCGATCTTCATCTGCCCGACCTCGAACGCCGCGTCCGTGCCCAGGCGGGCGGACGCCGCCCAGTACCGCACCGCGTCCGAACCGTGCTCCACGAGCAGGTCCATCGGCGTGACGACGTTGCCCTTGGACTTCGACATCTTCTTGCGGTCCGGGTCGAGGATCCAGCCGCTGATGGTCGCGTTCTTCCAGGGCAGGACCTTGTTCTCCAGGTGTGAGCGAACCACCGTGGAGAAGAGCCAGGTCCGGATGATGTCCTGGCCCTGGGGGCGCAGGTCCATCGGGTACACGCGGTCGAACAGGTCCTGGTCCCGCTCCCAGCCGCCGACGATCTGCGGGGTCAGGGACGAGGTCGCCCAGGTGTCCATGACGTCGGCGTCGCCGACGAAGCCACCGGCCTGACCACGCTGGTCCTCCGTGTAGCCGGCGGGCGCCTGGGACGTCGGGTCGATCGGGAGGGTCTCCTCGGCCGGGACGATCGGGCGGTCGTAGTCGACCTCGCCGTTCGCGTCGACCGGGTACCAGAGCGGGATCGCGACGCCGAAGAAGCGCTGGCGGCTGACCAGCCAGTCGCCGTTCAGGCCGTTGACCCAGTTCTCGTACCGCACCCGCATGAAGTCGGGGTGGAAGTCGAGCTCCTTGCCGCGGCCCAGCAGCTCCTCGCGTAGCGACTTGTCCCGGCCGCCGTTGCGGATGTACCACTGGCGCGAGGTCACGATCTCGAGGGGCTTGTCGCCCTTCTCGAAGAAGTTGGCCTTGCGCTGGGTGGCCACCGGCTCGGTCGGCATGTCGCCCGACGCGACGAGCGCGTCGACGATCGCCTTGCGCGCGCTGAAGGTCGTCTTGCCCGCGACCTCGGCCTCGAAGAGCTCGGCGCCCGGGCCGCCCGGGAGCCACTCCGGCACCTCGCTCGTGATGCGGCCGTCGCGGTTGACGATCGAGCGCGTGGGAAGCTGCAGCTCGCGCCACCACTGCACGTCGGTGAGGTCGCCGAAGGTGCAGCACATCGCGATGCCGGCGCCCTTGTCCGGCTCGGCGAGGTGGTGCGCGAGCACGGGGACCTCGACGCCGAACAGCGGCGACCTCACCGTGGTCCCGAACAGGTGCTGGTAGCGCTCGTCGTCGGGGTGCGCGATGAGCGCGACGACGGCGGGGATCAGCTCCGGCCGGGTCGTCTCGATGTAGACGGGCTCGCCGTCGGCCTGGTGGAAGGCGATCTTGTGGAAGTGGCCGGGGTAGTCGCGCGCCTCCAGCTCGGCCTGGGCGACGGCGGTCTGGAACGTGACGTCCCACAGACCCGGCGCCTCGGCCTGGTAGGCCTCGCCGCGCTGCAGGTTGCGGACGAACGCGCGCTGCGCCGTGGCGCGCGCGCTGTCGCCGATGGTCTGGTACGTCTGGGCCCAGTCCACCGAGATGCCGAGGCGACGCCACAGCTCCTCGAACTGCTTCTCGTCCTCGGCCGTCAGGCGCTCGCACAGCTCCACGAAGTTGCGACGGCTGACCGGAACCTGGTCGGCGGCCTTGACGCTCTTGCCCGTGCCCTCGAACGGAGGCGTGAAGTCCGGGTCGTAGGGCAGCGACAGGTCGACGCGCACGCCGTAGTAGTTCTGGACGCGGCGCTCCGTGGGCAGGCCGTTGTCGTCCCAGCCCATGGGGTAGAAGACCTCGAGACCGCGCATGCGCTTGTAGCGCGCGACGATGTCGGTGTGCGTGTAGCTGAACACGTGGCCGACGTGCAGGGAGCCCGACGCCGTGGGCGGCGGGGTGTCGATCGAGTAGATCTCGTCGCGGGTCTTGGTGCGGTCGAACGCGAAGGTCTGCTCGGCGGTCCAGCGCTCGTCGAACTTGGTCTCGAGACCGTCCGTGCTGACCTTGTCCGGTACCTCCTTGACCACCGCGCGGACGACGTCGGCGCCGGTTACCTCGGCGGCCGAGGAGTCGAGGGCGGGTGTGGTCGCGGCCGGGTCCATCGGCCCGGAGGAGGCAGGAGTGCTCATGCGCACCAGTGTCCCAGATTCGAGCAAGCCGAAGTACACGAATCCGCGGTCACGGAGTGATCGGCAGTTCTTCCCCGTACGGCTCAGCCGGCATCGGCGAGCGCCTGCTCCAGGGTCGCGTCGGTGCAGGTGTCGGTGGCGACCGGGCCGTCGATGGAGAGCTCGACCACGGCGTCCTGCTGCGCGGGCGACGACTGGCCGCCGCCACTGAGCTCGACCGACCAGCCGTTGGCGGCCACGGACTCGACCCAGATCTCGCCACCGTGCTCGGAGTGCTGCTGCTCGGACATCGGCTCCATGCCGTGCTCCTCGAGCACCGGGTCGACCTGCGCGGCGAGCGCGGCGAGCAGTGCCTGGGCGTCATCGATGGTGCCGGTCCCGTTGGCGTTCGTGACGAAGAGGTAGCAGAGGCCGTCCTCCTGCTCGGTGACCGACGGGTAGGTGGCCAGGGACTCGGCCCACGTCAGGTCGCGCGCGTCCGGCGTCTCCCGGAGGGCGGCCAGGACGTCGTCGTACAGGTCGGTGTAGGTGGTGACGGCCTCGTCGAGGGGAGGCGCCTGCTCGGTGGGACCCTCCGGCGTGCAGCCGGCGAGGGCCATGGCTGCGACCGCGGCGGCCAGGGCGGCGGGGACGGTCCGGGATGCGCGCACGAGGTGCTCCTTGACGAGTCGTGGGCTGCTCGCCCGTGATCGGTCTCGGACGCTACCAGCGCCCGCAGCGGCTGTCTCGACCCTGGCAGGGGGAGCACTACCCATGGTCAGCCGGCCAGGTGGGACCAGTGCGGTTCCAGGTCACGCCAGCGCCCGACGGCGGCGACCCGCCCGCCGTCGAGAACCACCACCCGGTCGGCGGTCGCGAGGGTCGCCGCGCGCGACGTGGTGCCGAGCACCGTCGTGCCGGCGGACCGCAGCCGGGACCAGACCTCCGCCTCGGTGACGGCGTCGAGAGCGGACGAGACGTCGTCCACGAGGAGCAGGTCGGAGCCGGTGGCCAGAGCCCGGGCCAGGCCGAGCCGCTGCACCTGACCGCCCGACAGCCGCAGGCCGCGGTGCCCCACGAGCGTGTCGGTGCCGCCTGCCTCCGCGATGTCCCGGCCGAGCCCGGCGGCGGCTACCGGACCCGTGACGGGGCGGTCGTGGTCGAGCCGCACGTTGTCCGCGAGGGTTCCCGACACGACGTGCGGCACCTGTGCGACATGCGCGACACGAGGCGGGCGCAGGAACGTCTCCGGATCGGTGATCTGCTCGCCGTTCCAGCTCAGCCGCCCGCCGACGTCGACGAGACCTGCGAGCGCCCCGAGCAGCGACGACTTGCCGGACCCGACCCGCCCCACGATCAGCACGAGCTCGCCCTGCCCGACCGTGAGGTCCACGCCCGCTACGCCCACCGTGCCGTCGTCGTGCGTCGCGCTGACGTCGTCCAGCCGCAGCTCTCGCAGGGGGCCCGGCGTGGCGGGGGCGGTCGCCGCCGCACCCGATGCCGCGGAGTCCGTCGCCGCGGGGTCCGCGGTGCCGGCGAACAGGTCCACGTCCCCTGGCACGTCGGCGAGCCGCTCCGTGCCGGCATACCGGGAGGTGACCTCTACCCAGCGGCGGGCGGACGCGGCGCTGGTGACGAGCTCGCCCAGTCCGTACCCGATCCAGCTGAAGGTACCTATCGAGGTGCTGACCAGGAGCGTGGTGGCGAGCGACCAGGTGCCGCCGAGGTGCAGCGACCACGCGAGGACCATTGCGATCCGGCTCAGCACCGAGGGCGCGAGCCCGACGAGGAAGCTGGTGCGCTCCTCGCGCAGCGAGGCCTGCACGCGGCGCCCGTCCACCCGGGCGACCTGGGCGAGGACACCGCCGGTGGCGGCGGCGAGCTTGACCGTACGCACCGCGTCGAGGGCTGATCCGAGCAGGCGGCCCAGCTCGGCGGCGGCGTCACCGGCGCGCCGTGCGGCGGCCGCGACCGACCGGCTGCCCAGCACCTGCGCCGTGAACATCACCGCCGCCATGACCAGCCCGATCGCACCGGCGAGGAGACTGCCGCTCAGCACCACGAGCAGCGCCAGCGTGAACGGCGCGGTGACGACCTCGCGCCAGGCCTGGGTGTGGCCGGTGAGCCGGTACTCCTCCTGGGCCCGCGCGGCGATCTCGCCAGGAGCATCCCGAACCGTGCGCCGCTGCGCCGTCTGCCCGCGCAGGACGGCGAGGCGCAGCCGCAGCCGCGAGTCGGCCCACCAGCGGGCGCTGGTCAGCCGGACGGTGAACGGCAGCAGGGTGTTGGCCACCACGGCGGCCAGGACGGCGCAGGCGAGCAACCAGGGTGCGGAGCCCTGTTCCAGGTCGACGACGAGCGACGCCCACAGCCAGCCCACGATCAGGCCGGTGGCGGTGAGGTAGTCGGTGAGCTCCCAGACGACGGCCGGGAGCAGCAGGCCGAGCGGACGCGCGCGCAGCGTGCTCCATACCGCGCGGACCATCGACGCACGGGGTAGCGGGGCGGGGTCCCGGCTCTGCCCGGCCCGTGCGGAGCCCGGCGCCCGGTCGGCGACGGCGAGCCTCGCTGGCGCGGTCCGTCGGGCGCGGTCGGTGCCGGCGTCGGTGCCGGTGTCCGTGCCGGTGTCCGTGAGCCCCGCCGCGGCGACGAGCTGGGCGAAGTGCCCGTCCGCGGCCGCCAGCCGGTCCCACCGGCCGTGCTCGACCAGGCGTCCGCCGTCGAGCACCGCGACCGCGTCGGCGTGCCGCGCGGTGGGCAGCCGGTGCGCGACGACCAGCGCCGTCCGGCCCGCGAGCAGTGCCTGGGCGGCGAGGGTCACCCGCTCCGCCGTCGCCGGGTCCATCCGGGCGGTCGCCTCGTCGAGCACGACCACCTCGACGTCGCGTACCAGGAGGCGCGCGAAGGCGACGAGCTGTTCCTCCCCGGCGGACAGGGTCACGCCGTCGGACCCGAGACGGGTGTCCAGGCCGTTCGGCAGCGACGCGACCCACGCCCGCAGGCCGAGGGCCTCCACCGCCTGCTCCACGCGCTCCGCGGACACCGGCGCCCAGAGCGTGATGTTCTCGGCCAGGGTCGCGGCCAGGATCTCGGTGCGCTGCCCGACGACGCCGACGCGGGTGCGCAGCTCGTGCAGGTCCAGACCGGTGATGTCCTGGCCCTCCAGGAAGACGCTCCCCGTCGGCGGCTCGACCGCCCGGGACAGCATCTTGGTCAGGGTCGTCTTGCCCGAACCCGTGCGCCCCACCAGCGCACACGTGCTGCCGGCCGGGATGGTCAGGGACACCGGGCCGAGGCGGAAGCCGCCGCCGTAGCCGAACGTCAGGTCACGCAGCTCGACGTCCACCCCGGCGGCACGGCGGGGGAACGCGTCGCCGCCCGCGGGTTCCGCCGGCACGCCCAGCAGGTCGCGCACACGGTGGAACGTGCCGATCGCCTCCTCGACGCGCGGCAGCAGGCGGCCGAGGACGTCCACCCGGCCGACGAACCCCGTGACGAGCAGCCACAGCGTGACCAGCCGGGCGACGTCGAGCGTGCCTCCCGTCACCGCCCACACCCCGCCCACGAGGACGGCGCCGACCAGTGCGTCCAGCGGGAGCTCTGTACGCAGGCGCACCCGGGAGAACACGACCGACCACTCCTCCCGGAGCCGGATCTGGCGTGCCGCGAGCTCGGCGTACCGGCGCAGCACGTACCGCTGGCCGTGGGCTGTGCGCAGGTCGTCCCGCGCGGCGATCGCCTCCTCGAGCTGTGCCATGTGGTCGGAGCCGGCCTCCGAGCTGCGTCTGCTGAGGTCGCGCAGCGGCCGTGCCGCCCGGCGCGCGAACACGAGCACCACGGCGGCCACCAGGGGGAACGCGATCCAGGCGGGCCACCACACCAGGCCGGCGGTCACCCACCCGGCCACCAGGCTGATCGCCGCCTGCCCCAGCGTGATGCCGATACCGCTGATCGCGCGCGTGAGCCGCTCGGGATCGCCGTTGACGCGGTCCAGGAGCTCGCCCACCGCCTGCTCCTCGAGCGCGGGCAGGGGCTGGTCCAGGGCCGCCGCGGCGAGGTCGACCCGGAGCGTGGCCTCCGCACGGGCCGCCGCACGCTGCACGACCAGCCACGTCACGGCGTCCAGCACGATGACGGCCGCGCTCACCGCCGCGAGCACGATCAGCGTGTCCCGCGCCGGGTCGGCCGCCATCCGCCCGGTGACCACCGCCGCGTACGACGAGGCCCCCGCCGCGAGCAGCGCGGCCGGGACCGCGACAGCGGCCACCCGCAGCGCACGACGACGCCACGAGGTGCGGCGCTGGGCGCCGGCCTCGTTCGTTCGGCGGTTCGGGCGACGGCTCGGTCGAGCCAGGGTGCGGGGCATGGCTCGACTCTGCCACCGGTCACTGACACTCGGTCCGGCCCCGGCGTCGGGCCAGGCCCTCCCCGGGCGGGTCGCGGCTCCGCAACGATGTGGGTGTCAGTGGGTCGACGTAGCGTGGATCTCGTGACCTACCGTGAGCTCGCACCGCCCACCGGCCTGCTGCCGGTGGTGGCCTGCCTGTGGGAGCACGACCTGCCGCCCGGCTACGAGCAGCGCATCATCCCCGACGGTTGTGTGGACCTGGTCCGGCTGGAGGGAGAGCTCGTGGTCGTCGGCGCGGACACGGGCCCGGTGGTCGCCCGGTCGCACGACACGGCGGCGTCACCGACCAGCGGCATCCGGCTCCGGCCGGGCGCCGCCGGCGCCGTCCTCGGTATCCCTGCCTCGGAGGTGCGCGACCTGCGGGTACCGCTCGCCGACGTGTGGCCCGACGTCGGCCCTGCGCTCGCCGACGCGCTCAGCGCGGCGGATCCCTCGGGGCGGCTGGACCTCCTCGCTCGGACGGTGCTGCGGCGAAGGGCCGAACGGGACGGGCTGGTCGCGGCGGCCGCACGGCGGCTCGGGGCGCCTGGCTCGCGGATCTCCGGCGTCGCCGAGGACCTGGGCGTGAGCGAGCGGCACCTGCATCGCCGCACCGTGGACGCCGTCGGCTACGGGCCGAAGATGCTGGGGCGGGTGGCCCGGCTGCGGCGGCTGATCGGCCTGTCCGTGGGCGCGTCGTCGTCCCTCGCGGAACGTGCCACCGCTGCCGGGTATGCGAGCCAGGCGCACATGTCCGACGAGGTGCGCCGCCTGACCGGCCTCACACCTGTCCGTTTTCTGGAAGACGCCGCACTGACCGCCGCCTAGCGTCGGATTCATGAGCACAACGACGAGTATCGACATGGAAGCCGCGAGGCGGTTCATCTACGACGACGCCCGGCTGCTGGAGCGGCACCGCCTCGCGGTGCTGTTCGACGGCGCGCCGGCCGGCCGTGTCCTGGACGCCCTGCGTCCTTACCGGAACGACGACGGCGGGTGGGGCCACGCCCTCGAACCCGACCTGCGCGGGCCGGACAGCCAGGTCTCTGGCGCGTTGTCCGCGCTCGCGGTGCTCGCCGAGCTGGGCGCCGCCACCGACCCCGCGGTCATGCGGCTGGCCACCGAGACCGCCGACTGGCTGGCCTCGGTGGCGCTGCCGGACGGCCGGGTGCCGCACGTGCTGCCGACCGGCGTCGGCTACCCGGCGGCGCCCTGGATGGCGGAGCCGAGCGACAGCGGGCTCCTCACCTACGCGATCGCCGGCCACCTGTGGGAGCTCGGCGTGAACCATCCCTGGCTCGACACCGCGACCGCGTGGTGCTGGGCACAGATCGAGGGAGACAAAGCCCTCGTGGGCGGGTACACGGTCGAGTTCGCCGTCCACTTCCTCGACGCCGTGCCCGAGCCGGACCGCGCGGCCGCCGCGATCGAGCGGGTGCGACCGCTCCTGCGCGAGGACGGGACCATCCCCGTCGACGGCGGGCAGAGCGACGAGAAGCTCAGGCCCCTCGAGCTGTCGGCGAGGCCCGGCGCGCCCAGCCGGGCGCTGTTCTCCGCGGAGCTGATCGCGGCGGAGCTCGACCGGCTGGAGAGCGAGCAGCTCGACGACGGCGGCTGGGACTTCGACTTCCTGCACTGGTCACCGGGGCAGGCGGTGGAGTGGCGCGGCATCGTTACCCTCGGGGCGCTGCAGACCCTTCGAGCGCACGGCCGGCTTCCGTAGTCAGGCACTCACCGAACGCGTGCTCGAGGCCACCCGCTGAACGCAGCCCCCGCCGTCTAGGCTGTCGGCGTGGTGACGATCGGCTATGCCGCGATGCTCGAACAGTTCGCGCCCCGGGAGGCCGTGGAGCTGGCGGCGCTCGCGGAGGCGCACGGCTTCTCCGGCGTCATGGCGGCGGACCACTTCCAGCCCTGGACCCCTGCCCAGGGGCAGGCGGGCTTCGTCTGGAACGTGCTCGCGGCGGCCGCCGAGCACACCACGGGCGACCTGGGTCCGGTGACGGCGCCGACGTTCCGGTGGCACCCCGCGGTGGTCGCCCAGGCGTCGGCGACGCTCGCGGCGATGAACCCGGGCAGGCACTGGCTGGGTGTCGGCTCGGGGGAGGCCCTCAACGAGCACGTGGTCGGCGGCTACTGGCCGGAGGCCGCCGAGCGGATCAACCGCATGTTCGAGGCGGTCGAGATCATCAAGAAGCTCTTCGCCGCCTCGCTGGCCGGCCGCGACGTCAAGCATGCGGGCACGTATTTCAAGCTGGAGTCGACACGGCTGTGGACCATGCCCGCGGTGGCCCCCGAGATCCTGGTCGCGACGGCGGGTCCGGTCACCGCCCGCCGCGCGGGGCGGACGGCGGACGGGCTGATCACGCAGGCCGCGCCGCTGGACCGGATGGCGTCGCTGCTGACCCGGTTCACCGACGGAGCCCGCGAGTCGGGCCGCGACCCGGGGCGGATGCCGAAGGCGCTGCAGCTCCACCTCTCCTGGGCGCCCACGCACGACGAGGCGGTTGCCAACGCCCTGACCGAGTGGCCGGTGGGCGGCATGCGGTTCCCCCGGTCCGACATCCGCTCGCCGCACGACTTCGCGCAGCTCGCGCGGATGGTGCGCCCCGAGGACTTCGAGGGGCGCGTGCTGATCTCCGCCGACCCGGACGAGCACCGGGCGTCGATCCAGCGGTACGTGGACCTCGGGTTCGACCGGATCTACCTGCACAACGTGGGCCGCAACCAGCGCGAGTGGATCGAGACGTTCGGCCGAGAGGTGCTGCCCAAGCTCGTGCGGTGATGCCCGGCCCCGGGCCGGTGGGGCGGCCCCAGGCGTCAGCCTGTGGCGTCCCAGTGCCAGCCGTAGCCGTAGGACCGCTGTCGCACCTCGACCGCGGCCAGCGGACCGACGTCGGGCAGTGTCACCGTGACGGTCACCGGCATGGTGTCCGTGAGGTTGCCCTGCGTCCAGAACGTGTCCTGCGCCGTCGCGTCCGCGACCGTGCTCTCCACTGCCTTCCCGTCCGGCCCGACGGCGTAGATCCCCAGATGCGCGCTCGGTGTCGGGTTGCCGTACAGCTCGGTCCCCGCCTGGTCGCACGCGAGCCTGAGCGTGGCCTGCCGCCCCTCCACCCCGGTCACGTTGGCGATCCAGCACGAGCCGTTGTCCAGGTGCCTGGGTGTTCCCAGTGGCCAGGGATGCTCCCGGGTGCCGTCGGCGGCCACCTGGACGGGGCTCGGGCTGTTCTGCGGTGGTGCGGTGGTCAGTGTCTGCCCCGTGCCGCTGGGCTCCCGGTCGTCACCGGTGAGCGAGGTCCAGATGCCGAACGCAGCCCCCGCCAGCACCGCCGTCCCGGCGACCACCGAGCCCAGGACCACCAGGGGCCGCCGTCGGCGGCCTCGTCGTCCGTCGCTCCGCAGCACGCCGGCCCGTCGTACACGACGTTCGGTGCCGCGCACGCGCCCCGGCTTGGCCAGGGGGAGCGTGGCACCGGCCGGCTCGGCAGCGCCGAGGGAGTGCAGGATCGCGTCGAGGGTCGGCCGGTGCTCGGGGTCCTTGACGAGCAGGGCGTCGAGGAACGGGCGCAGGTACGAGGGAGCGTCGTCGTAGGACGGCGGGGACGCCGCGACCCGGTACAGCACCACCGCCGGGTGGTCACCCTCGAAGAGGTGGTTCCCGGTCGCGGCGTAGTACGCCAGCGCGCCCAGCGCCCACACGTCGGCGGCCGACGTCGTCCGGTTGCCCGACGCCTGCTCAGGGGCCATGTACATGGGGGTCCCGACCGGCTGCCCGGTCATGGTCAGCCGGGTCGCACCGGCCGAGGCGACGACGCCCAGGTCGATCAGGCGGGGACCGTCCGGTCCGAGGATCACGTTGCCCGGCTTGACGTCGCGGTGCACGAGACCGGCGCGGTGGATCTCGTGCAGCGCCTCGGCGACCCCGGCGACCAGGCGCAGCACCTCGTCCTCCGGCAGCGGACCAGTGGCGGCGAGAGCCTGCGAGAGGGTCGGGCCGGGGACGTAGTCGGTGGCGAGCCAGGGCAGCTCCGCGTCCGGATCGGCGTCGATCAGGTTCGCGATGAACCGGCTGCGGACCTTGGCGGCGGCCCGCACCTCCCGCCGGAAGCGGGCGCGGAACTCGTCGTCGTGGAGCTGGGCTCCCCGGATCAGCTTGATCGCGACCTCCTGCCCGCGCCGGGTGGTCCCGAGGTAGACGTCGCCCATGCCGCCGCTGCCCAGCCGGCTCCGTACCCGGAACGGCCCGATGGTACGGGGATCGCCGGACCGCAGGGCGGCCGGCTCGGGTACGGGAACCGTCCTCTGAGCGGGCGGGTCGTGCAGCACCGGACGTTTCCCCCATCGATCGCAGTACGAAACCAGACACAGGTGAACCAGACATCCGTGAACAGACATCGGTGAACCAGACGGCTGTGGCCTGGACGCCTGGCAGAGTACCGCGCCGGCACGGCCGACCGCCTTGATACAACGGCCTTGACACGACCGCCTCGGTACGACGGCCACGGTACGACGACCACGGGCGGCACCGTGCTCGGGTGCCCGGCAGCGGTGTGAGGATGGTCCCGTGGAACGACTCAGCATCTGGGCCCCCGACGGGCTGCCCGAGATCAGCCCCGGCGACGACCTCGGCGAGCTGGTCGCCGGCCTCCTGGCGGGCCAGGACGAGCGGGACCGGCCGCAGGACGGCGACGTCGTCGTGGTGACGTCGAAGATCGTGTCCAAGGCGGAGGGCCGCGTGGTGGCCGCCGACGACCGCGAGCAGGCGATCACCGACGAGACCGTCCGCGTGGTCGCCCAGCGGCAACGGCCCGGGCTGCCGCCGCTGCGGATCGTCGAGAACAAGCTCGGCCTGGTGATGGCGGCGGCGGGTGTGGACGCGAGCAACACCCCCGAGGGCACGGTCCTGCTGCTGCCCGTCGACCCGGACGCCTCGGCCCGGACGATCCGTGCCGCGCTCACCCAGCGGCTCGGTCTGCGCCGTATCGGCGTGGTCGTCACGGACACGGCCGGCAGGCCCTGGCGCGACGCCCTGGTCGACATAGCGATCGGCTGCGCGGGGATCACGCCGACGGACGACCTGCGTGGCAGCACCGACTCCCACGGCCGCCCGCTCAACGTGACGGTCACCGCCGTCGTCGACGAGATCGCGGCGGCATCCGAGCTGGTCCGGGGGAAGGCGAGCGGGCGCGCGGTGGCCGTCGTGCGCGGCATGGGCCACCACGTCACCGCCGACGACGGTCCGGGCGCCCGCGTCCTGGTCCGCAGCAGCGTCGACGACCTGTTCCGCGAGGGCTCGGCCGAGGCCTACGCCCGAGGCCTGGCGGACGGCGCGACGAGAGCCCGCTGACGCGTTGGCCGCGCACACCGAGCGATCCGGCCCAGAAACCGGATG
>NZ_JBHXBG010000156.1:0-12564 GCF_042726755.1 Promicromonospora sp. NPDC060271
CTGGTGCAGGACGGCTACGTGACGGACAAGTCCTCCAAGCGGTTCGACGAGTCGTACAAGGAGCTCGACAAGGGTGGCAAGCAGGTCATGGAGGGCCTCACGGGCATCGGCGAGTACCTGAAGCAGGCCGCCGAGGCGCTCCGCAAGACCGATGAAGAGCTCGCCAACGCGCTGAACAAGTAGTCCCGTGCCTGACCTGGTAGTCACCTCGATCGCGGTCGACGACGCGGCCACGCAGCTCAAGTCCGTCGTCGACGAGCTCGAGAACATGAAGGAGCTGTGGGACGGCGGCGACATCTGGGGCCACCGCACGGTGAAGAACGCCATGGGCGACTTCGTCGACAGCTGGTGGGTCAAGCGAGAGAAGCTCCAGGAAAACCTCAAGGACCTCCAGAGCAAGATGGAGAAGGCCGCCGAGACCTGGAACGACACCGAGATCGAGCTGGCGAAGTCGCTCGAGAGCGAGTAGAGCCTCAAGTGGACAGAAGGAAGACTCGATGAGCGCCGCCCGCGTGGGTGAATGGCACCTGCTGGACTACGACGACGACCCTGTGCCGGCCGAGGCGTCCGGTCTGGACGCGGTGATCAAGCACTACAAAGAGATCGCCGAGATGATGACCACGCAGGCGGCGCTCCTCAAGAAGATCGGCGACGGCGACGAGACCCTGCTCAAGGGCGAGTCGGCCGATGCGATGCGCGGGCGGGCCGAGGAGAGCCACGAGCACCTGGCGGCCGCCGCGGGTCGCTACGACGACGTGCGGGCCGCGCTGGAGGCGTACCGGCCGGAGCTGGAGACCGCGCGCTCGGAGACGGGCAAGGCCCTGGCGAAGGCCGAGGACGCGGCCGCCGCCCAGAAGGGCGCCGAGGGCATGCCGGACCCGGTGAACGCGAACCGGCCGGACGACGCGCCGCCGCTCACCGAGGAGGAGAAGCAGGCCTCCCAGAACCGGGCGAGCAAGATCGAGGGCGCCAAGGGCGAGCTCGCGGCGGCCAAGGCCATCGCCGTGGCGGCGATGTCGGCGCTCGACGCCGCCGCCGAGCGAGCGGCGGCCAAGATCAGGGAGAACTGGGGCGACGACGGGCTCAAGCACAGTGGCTGGGAGGCCTTCGTGCACGGGTTCAACAAGTTCCTCAAGGGGCTGGTCGAGATCCTCGGCTACATAGGGATGGCCCTGGCGGTGCTGGCCATCCTCCTACCAGGGGTCGGAGCTCTCGCGCTGGCCGGCCTGATCGTCGGGGTCGTGAGCCTGGTCGCCTCGATAGTGCTCGCCGCCCAGGGCGAGGCGAGCTGGATGGGCGTCATCCTCGGCGTCATCGGCGTCGCGGCCGCCGGGGTGGGGATGGTGGTGGCGAAGTCGATCGGGGCGTCCATCAAGGCGGCGCAGGGTGCCGTGCTCGCAGGCAAGGGCGGCGCGGGCTCGTTCATCGGCACCGCGGGCGGCCTGATCATCAAGCCTCTGGCGATCCACAAGATCTCGATCATGATCACGTCGAAGCTCCCCGGCTGGGCGTCGATCGTGGCACCGATCAAGACCTGGTCGCTGAGCGGGGCCCTCGGTCTCGGCGGGCTCAGGGAGCTCAGCCTCCTCGGGCTCTGGGGCGCCAACTTCACCATCAAGCCCTGGGTCTATGTCGCCGGTCCCGGCGCCATGCTGTCGGGCCTGATCAGCGGCCTCTGGGGGGCTGTGCCGCCGACGAGCTTCCCCGGCGAGGACCGCAGGGGCGACTGGAGCGCGCCGACCGACTACGAGTACAACCACCTCACGACCTGAGCCGGGAGCCGATCCATTGCGTGCGACGACGAGACCGAGCTGGACCTGGACCATCGAGCCACCGGACGGCTGGCTCGTGGTGCCCTCCACCGCCACCGAGCCGGCCGAGGCGGTGCGGGCGTGGGAGAGCGAGGTCGTCGAGGCCCTGCTGGGGTCGTTCCTCCCGGAGGAGGCGACGGGTCCGGACGGGTCCGGCCCCGATGCCGGCCAGGTCGCGATGGTGCGCGGCTCGCTCGCGCAGACCGTCGGGAGCCTGGTGACGTTCGCGGACGAGGCGGCGACCGAGGGCGCACGGGCCATGGCCGGTGTCGGCCTGCTGGACCGCGGCCCGGTGCCCGTGCTGGTCACCGTCGGCATGGGCGACCCGGACGAGTCGGACGACGTGTTCCTGACGGTGCTGGGGGCCAAGGGGGGCAACCCGGTGAGCCCGCCCGTCATCGAGTATCCCGACCTGCCCGACGGCGACGGCATCAAGGTCACCCGGGTGGACATCGACGAGGCGACGGGCGGCGCCTGGGTGAGCGTGGCGGTCGGCCGGCGCACAGAGTTCCCGGACGGCGTGGTGGACACGGCCCTGGTCTGGCGCAGCCAGGACCTCGTCCTCGTCCCCACGATCCTCGACGTGATCGTCGACCTGCTTCCCGCCGTCAAGATCATCCGGAGCCCACTGTGAGCGACCACCCCGCGAGCGGCCACACCGCCGGCGACCACCCGGCGAGCGGCCACCCGGCAGGTCCGGCCGAGCAGGCCGGCAAGCCGACCGATGCCTGGGTCATGCTCCTGCCGCCGGGGTGGGCCCGGTTCCCGACGGGCGAGGGTCGCCAGCGAGAGCTGGACGAGGCGATCGAGCAGGTCGTCGCGCGGGCGCTGCCGGACACCATGCCTCGCGACAAGGTCGAGCCGTTCCGGCACATGCTCCGCGACGAGCTGCACAAGACCCTCGGCCAGGCGCGCGACGCCGGCACGGGGGCGGTCTACCTGCCGACCGAGCCCATGGAGGGCGTGATCGTCCCCGGCTCGATCGCGGAGATCGAGACGGTCAGCGACGTCGGCACCGATCCCGCGCGGATCGTGACCAGCATTCTCAGCGACGGGTACGAGGAGAGCGAGCTCGTCGAGATCGACGGCCGCCCCGGCATCCGCGTGGTGCACACCGAGCACGGCGTCAAGCGCGACGACCTGGAGCTGTCGACCCGGCAGGTGCTGTACGCGATCTCGCGTGACGAGACCGACGGCGAGTGGCTGGTGCTGTCCTTCACCACGATCTGGAACAGCGAGAACACCGAGCGGCTGGCCGAGGCGATGGTGTTCTTCTTCGACGCCGTGATGTCCACCTTCCGGTGGGCCGGTCCCGGCGCGAACCCCCTGAACCTGCCGGAGCGGAGCGTCCCTGGCTCGGCCTGAGCCCGGTCCGACCTACGCGCGCGCCTGCCGCGCGAGCCCTGCCGCACGAACCCCGCCGCATGAACCCCGCCGCACGAACCAACTGACTGACGCGACACACCTGAAGACGGAGCAACCGTGCATTACGCCCATCGCGCCGCCGCGGCACTCGCTGCCGCCGCCCTGTTCCTGACCGCCGTCGCGGTACCCGCCGCGACAGCCGCACCGCCCGCCGCCCGCCAGGTCGTCGGGGGTACCGGCCTCGCCGCGGACGAGAGTGCCGCGGACGAGAGCAAGGGCGAGCAGGTCAAGTACTACGTCATGAAGTCCAGCCCGGACGGGGAGCCGGAGTTCCTCTTCCAGATCGCCCAGCGGTACCTGGGCGACGGCAACCGGTACACGGAGATCTTCGAGCTGAACAAGGGCCGCGTCCAGCCCGACGGCGGCACCCTGACCGACCCGGCCGCCGTGCTCCCGGGCTGGGTGATGCAGCTGCCGGACGACGCAGAGGGCGAGGGCATCGAGGTCGGCGTGCTGCCGGCCGGACCGGCGGGTGGCGGGTCGTCGGCGGACCCGTCGTCGGACGGCTCGGCCGCGCCGTCGGTGCCCTACTACGTGGTCGGCAAGACGCGGAAGGGCGAGACCGAGTACCTGTACCTGATCGCCGAGCGGTTCCTGGGCGACGGCGAGCGGGCACGGGAGATCTTCAAGCTGAACAAGGGGCGCGTCCAGCCGGACGGCGGCGTGCTCACCGACCGGGACCAGATCGAGGTGGGCTGGGTGCTCCAGCTTCCCGAGGACGCCAAGGGCAAGGCGGTGCAGCACGGCCCGCTCCCCGGACCCACCGCCGAGCCGAGCGCCTCGGCGTCGAGCACTGCCGCAGGCGCGGCCGCGGGGGCGCAGGCCGCCGCGAGCCCGTCCTGGGTGGTGCTCGTCCTGATCGGCCTCGGGGTCCTCGCGCTGGTGGGCGCCGTCGGGTTCGGCGTCGTGCTCGTGGCCCGGCGGCTGCGCGGCCGCGAGGAACCGTTCGACGACAGCCTGCTGCGTACCGACACGTCGGCGTCGTGGATGGTGGACCGGGCGCTGCGCGTGCTGCTCGCCTCGTGCGAGCGGGAGGGCATCGAGGTGCCCGGCGTGACCGGCGTGTTCATCGAGGGCGGCGCCATGCGGCTGCGGCTGGCGAGCCCGGCCTCCCCGGCGCCGGACCCGTGGGTGGCGAACGACGACGGCCAGAGCTGGACCGCACCGCTCGCCCGGCTGCAGTCGGCGCCCGCCAGCGAGGCCTCGACGGCGCAGTTCGCGCGGCTGGTCACCCTCGGCATGGCGGAGACCGGCCGGGTCCTCGTCGACTTCGTCCGGGCCAGGGGCGTGATCAGCCTGGACGGCCCCACCCGGGCGCGGCACGAGGTGCTGCGCCGCTGGCTGGGTGAGCTGACGGGCAACCCGTGGTCGAACGATCCCCGCGTGGTGATGGTCGGCAACGGCCTGCCGCAGGCGGAGCAGGCCGAGTACCTGTCGGCGATCGAGCAGGTGATCCCGGAGCTCGGCGTCGGTGACGGCGGCGTGCTGGTGCTGTCGCAGGCGCCGTCCGTCACGCAGCAGGACCTCCTGGCGGCCCGGTTCGCCGACCCGCGCTTCACCTGGGTCGTGATCGTGCTCGGCGAGTCGAGCTCGGCCAAGTGGCGCATCCGGGCCGGCGACGACGGCTGGCTGCGCAGCGGGTTCCTCCCCGACGTCCGCTACACCGAGCAGACGGCTGTGAGGCGGGCCGGTGAGTGACCGCCGAGGTACCAGAACGGCACGTGCCGCGACGACCGTGGTGCTGACGGCGCTCGCGGCGTCGGCCCTGGCGACGGTGCCCGTCCTTCCGGCCCGGGCGGCCGAGGAGGTGGTCCTGGTCTCGCAGGGCAGGCCCGCCGTGGCGTCCTCGCTCGAGAAGCCCGAGTTCCTCGCGCGCAACGCGGTGGACGGTAATCCGGAGACCCGCTGGTCCAGCGGCTTCAGCGACCCGCAGTGGCTGCGGATCGACCTGGGCCGGTCCACCGTCGTCCACCGGGTCGAGATCGACTGGGAGGTCTCGCACTCGACCGGCTACTCGATCCAGCTCTCCGACGACGGCGAGACGTGGGAGACGCACTGGTTCGGGGCGGGCGACGGCGGCCAGGACGTGCACGACATCCTTGGCGAGGGCCGGTACGTGCAGATGTACTCCACCCAGCGGAGCGGTACGGCAGGCAACTCGATCTGGGAGCTGCGCATCTACGGCGAGCCCGAGAAGAAGGCGGCGGCCCCGGCACAGCCGGCGAGCCCGAAGCCGGAGCCGAGTGCCGAGGCGAGTGCGCGGCCGAGCGCCACGCCCGAGGCGTCGCCGAGCGCGTCGCCCGAGGCGTCGCCCGTGCCGAGCCGCAGCGGGCCGCCGGGATCCGTCCTGTACTACGTCATCGGGACGGAGCCGGACGGGAGCGTCGAGAAGCTCAACGACATCTCCGAGCGGTTCCTCGGGGACCGCGACCGGTGGCCCGAGATCGCCGAGCTGACCGAGGGGCACCGGCAGCCCGACGGCGAGTACATGACCGACCCGAGGAAGCCGAAGCCCGGCTGGGTGCTCAAGATGCCCAAGGACGCCACGGGCAAGGGGCTGCGGTTCGGTCCGCTCCCGGGCTACGAGCCGGCCTCGCCGTCGCCGTCGGCCACGCCCGAGGCGTCGCCGAGCCCCGTCGACGTGTCGGACGCCGAGGCGGCGAGCAGCTCCGTCCCGTGGCCCACGATCGCCTGGGCCGGGACGGCCGTGCTGGTGCTCGGCCCGCTGGCCGGCCTCGTGGTCTGGCTCGTGCGGCGGCGCAGGCGGCACGAACCGTTCGACGACAGCCTGCTGCGCACCGACACGTCGGCCGCATGGACCGTCGACCGGGCGCTGCGGGTGCTGATGGCGGCCTGCGAGCGCGACGGGCTGGAGGTGCCAGGCACGACCGGCGTGTTCATCGAGGGCAGCTCGCTGCGGCTCCGGCTGACCAACCCGGCGTCGCCCGCCCCGCAGCCGTGGACCGTGAGCGAGGACGGGCAGAGCTGGTCCGCGCCGCTGGCGAAGCTCCAGTCGGGCGCGGCGTCGGAGGGTTCGACGGCGCGGTTCGCCCGGCTGGTGAACCTGGGGATGGGGGAGACGGGCCGGGTGCTCGTGAACTTCTCGGTCGCGAGGGGTGTGATCAGCCTGGACGGCCCCACCCGGGTGCGGCACGAGGTGCTGCGCCGGTGGCTCGGCGAGCTGACCGGCAACCCGTGGTCGAACGAACCGCGCGTCGTGATGGTCGGCAACGGTTTGCCGCAGCCCGAGCAGGTCGAGCACCTGGCCGGGATCGAGCAGGTGCTGCCGGAGCTGGAGGTGGGCGACGGCGGGGTGCTGGTGCTGTCGCAGGCGCCGTCCCCCGCGCAGCAGGACATGCTCGCGGCCCGGTTCGCGAGCCCGGACTTCACCTGGGTGGTGATCGTGCTGGGCCAGTCCCCGTCGGCGAGGTGGCGGTTCACCGCCGGCGACGACGGCTGGTTGCGCAGCGGGTTCCTGCCCGACGTGCGCTTCGACGAGCAGACCGCCGTGCGGCGGGGAGGCGAATGACATGCGGGCACTGATCACCGCGCGGCACGGGGCGCGTGAGGCGCTCCTGTCCCTCGACCTGGACGAACGCACCAGCACCGCGGACCTGGCCGAGCGCCTGGCCGCCGAGGTCGGTGCGCCGAGGGGCAGCACGATGTACGTCGACGGCCGGCGCGTGTGGGACGGCGGCGTGCCGGACGGTTCGGTACAGGACGGTCCGGGGTCGGACGGTACGGTGCCGGGCGGCGGCGGCCCGGCCGCCGGGGTGCTCGTCGCGGCGTCGGGCATCCGGGACGGCGCCGTCGTCACGTTCGGTGAGCCGGACCGGCACAGCGGTGTCCTCGGCGGTCCGGTCGACCTGTGCGTCACGGGTGGTGCGGGCGCCGGCTCGGTGGTCCGGCTCGGCGTCGGCGAGTCGGTGCTGCAGGTGGGACCGGACGGTCGGGTCCGGGTGGACGAGCCGCGCGAGGGCGGGCGGCCCGCGGTGGTGGTCGTCGTCGCGCTGGACGGCGGGGTGCGCGTGCGCCGTCTGCCGGACCCGCGGTCCGCCGCCCACGTGCTCCACCTGGACCGGCTGGACGAGCCGCTGGGTGAGGACGAGGCGCCGTGGGCGGCCGGTACGCAGCTCCGGATCGACCCGAGCGTGCTGACGGTCCAGCCGGCCACGCGGCCCGACGCCGACCTGCGTCCCGCCAAGGAGCCGGGCCACCTGGACTACAACCGGCCGCCGCGGCTGCTGCCGCCCATGCCCGCCACGCACTTCCGCCTGCCCGCCGAGCCGACCGCGCCCGCGCGGAACCCGCTGCCGTGGCTCGGCATGGCCATGCCCGCCGTGCTGGGCATCGTGATGGCGATCGTGTTCCGGTCGCCCTTCTACCTCATGTTCGCGCTGGCCTCGCCGCTGATGGGCTGGGGCAACTGGTGGATGTCCAAGCGCAACGGCGTGATCACGCACAAGGAGCGCCTCAAGCAGCACGCGGAGGAGCGCGCGGCCCTGGAGGAGGAGGTGCTGGACGCCGTCCGCCGCGAGCAGCACCGGCGGCGGGTCTCCAGCCCGGGCGCCGCCGAGCTGCGTCTCATCGCGACCACGCCGACGCGCAGGCTCTGGGAGCGTCGCAGCACCGACGGGGACCACCTCACGGTGCGGCTCGGGCTCGCGGACGCGACCAGCCGGGTCGAGGTCGAGGACAGCGCCGAGCCCGAGCACCGCCGCAGGACCCGCGCGACCGTGCGCTCCGTGCCGGTCACGGTGCCGCTGAAGGAGGCAGGGGTGGTCGGCCTGGCCGGCCCGGGGGACTGGCCGCGCCGTCGGGCACGCTGGATGGTGGGCCAGCTCGGTGTGCTGCAGAGCCCGCGCGACGTCCAGGTCTACGTGCTGACCAGCTCCGAGCACGTGCGGGACTGGGCGTGGGCGGCCTGGCTGCCGCACGTGCGCCCGTCGTTCGGCCAGGAGGCCGTTGCCCTGATCGGGACCACCACTGACACGCTGTCGGCCCGCGTCGCCGAGGTGAACTCGCTGATCACGCAGCGCCGCGCCGCCATGGAGGGGTCGAGCAACAAGGTCATGTCCGGCCCGCAGGTGGTCGTGGTGCTCGACGGCGCCCGCCGGCTGCGCGCGCTGCCCGGCGTCGTCTCCATCCTGCGCGACGGGCCCGGCGTCGGCGTGAGCGTCGTCTGCCTGGACGGCGACGAGCAGCTCCTGCCGGAGGAGTGCACGGTCGTGGCGCTCGCGCGCGTGGACGGCGGCATGACGCTGCGCAGGCAGGACGCCGACGACCTGCGGTCCGTGCTGGTCGACGAGGTCCAGGACGACTGGTACGAGCCCGTCGCCCGCGCCGTCGCAGCGGTGCACGACGTGACGGCCACCGAGGGCGAGGGGCTCATCCCCGACTCGGCGCGCCTCGTCGAGGTGCTCGGCATCGAGGAGGTCGACGCCGAGCAGATGGTGGCCCGGTGGCGCATGATCGACAGCGGTGGCAAGGGAAGCACCGGCGCCGTCGTCGGCGTGTCGCTCGACGGGCCGTTCACGCTCGACATGGTGCGCGACGGGCCGCACGCCCTGGTGGGCGGCACCACCGGTTCGGGCAAGTCTGAGTTCCTGCAGACCGTCGTCGCGTCGCTCGCCGTGGTGAACACGCCCGAGACCATGAACTTCGTGCTCGTCGACTACAAGGGCGGCGCCGCGTTCAGCCAGTGCGAGCAGCTTCCGCACACGGTCGGCATGGTCACGGACCTCGACTCCCACCTCGTGGAACGAGCGCTCGACTCGCTGCGCGCCGAGCTCACCTTCCGGGAGCACGTGCTGGCCGCCGCCGGGGCCAAAGACCTGGAGGACTACCTCGACGCCCAGGGGCGGGGCTACGTCGGACCCACCCTGCCGCGCCTGATGATCGTCATCGACGAGTTCGCGTCCATGGTGCGCGAGCTGCCCGACTTCGTCACCGGCCTGGTCAACATCGCCCAGCGCGGCCGCTCGCTCGGCATCCACCTGATCCTGGCCACGCAGCGCCCGTCCGGCGTCATCTCCCCGGAGATCCGCGCCAACACGAACCTGCGCATCGCCCTGCGCATGACCGACAAGAGCGAGTCCAAGGACGTCATCGACGCGAACGAGGCGGCGGACATCGCCAAGTCGCAGCCCGGCCGGGCCTACGCCCGGCTCGGGAGCACGTCGCTGATCCCCTTCCAGTCCGCCCGCGTGGGCGGACGGCGGCTGTCGCTGTCCGACCTCGGGCAGGTCGAGGCCCCGTTCGTCGCGCGCGTGTCGGTGGCCGACCTCGGTGCCCCGCCGCCGAGCCGACCCCGCGTGAAGCGGCAGGAGAACGTCGAGACCGACCTCGCCGCACTCGTCGAGACCCTGCGCGAGACCGCCAGGCTGGGCGGGTGGCCGGCGCCGCGCCGGCCGTGGCTGCCTGCGCTCCCGGACCTGCTGTCCCTCGACACGCTCGTTCAGCCGACGGCGTCCTCGCAGTTCGCGTGGGCGCTCGAGGACTCACCGGCGGACCAGCGCCAGGGTCCCGCCCTGATCGACCTCGACGACTTCGGGCACCGGTACGTGATCGGCGCCCCGGGCAGCGGCCGTTCGACGACGCTGCGCACCATGGCGTTCGCCGCCGCGCAGGGCATGTCCGTCGCCGACCTGCACCTGTACGCGCTCGACTGCGGCAACGGCGCGCTGACGGTCCTGAACGAGCTGCCGCACACGGGCGCCGTCGTGCAGCGCGGGCAGGCCGAGCGGGCCAAGCGGCTGCTCACGCGCCTGCAGGCCGAGCTGGGGCGCCGCCAGCAGGTGCTCGCGGCAGGCAACTTCGCCAGCGTCACGGAACAGCGTGAGCTCGCCGACCCGGGGACCGCGCTGCCCCGCGTGCTCGTGCTGATCGACCGCTGGGAGAGCTTCATGAGCACCTACGGCGAGATCGACAGCGGCAAGCTCGTCGAGATCGTCCAGGAGCTGCTGCGCGACGGCGCGAGCGCGGGCATCCACCTCCTGGTCGCCGGCGACCGCAGCCTGCTCTCCAGCCGGATGAGCGTGCTGACCGACGACTCCCTCGTGCTGCGGCTGACCGACCGGTTCGACTACGGGATGGTCGGCATCAACCACAAGAAGCTGCCCGAGGAGATCCTGCCCGGGCGGGCGTTCCGGTCGGGCAGCGGGCTCGAGGTGCAGGTGGCGATCCTCGGCGACGACCCGTCGGGCCGCGCCCAGACGGGCGCCGCCCGCCGCATGGCGGCAGAGATCCGGGAGCGCTCGCAGGTCGCGCCGGGGACGGGGCCGTTCCGCGTGGACGACCTGCCCTCGACGATCACCGTGGACGCGGCCTACCAGTACGTCGGCCCGGAGGCGGCCCAGCCGATGTGGGCGCTGCTCGGCGTCGGCGGCGACGACCTGACGGCGTTCGGCATGGACCTGGCCGGGGACGCACCGGCGTTCCTCGTGGGCGGTCCGTCCAAGTCGGGTCGGTCCACGATGCTCGCGGTCATGACCGAGTCGCTGCTGCGCGGCGGTACCCAGGTGGTGATCCTCGCGCCACGGCCGAGCGTCCTGCGCGACTTCGAGGGCCGGGACGGCGTGCGCGCCGTGCTCACCGGCGCGGAGGTCACGGAGGAGGACCTCGCCCCGCACCTCGACCCGGACGGTTCCCCGGTGGTGCTGGTCGTGGACGACGGCGAGCTCGTGGCCGACGCGCCCGCGAAGACGTGGCTCCGGGCCTACCTGCGGACGGCCGCGGACAACCGGCGCGGCCTGATCCTCGGCGGCGACGCGTCCGAGGTGGCGGGCGGCTTCTCCGGCTGGCAGGTCGACGTCAAGAAGAGCCGGCGAGGCGCGCTGCTCAGCCCGCAGGACCGGTTCGACGGCGACCTGGTGGGCGCGAGCCTGCCGCGTTCCGCGGTGTCGACCCAGGTCGCTCCCGGCAAGGCGCTGGTGCACCTCGGGTCGGGAGAGCTGATGACGGTGCTGGTGCCGACGTTGTAGGGGGCGGGGCGCGCGGGGTCCGCGCCGGATGGGCGTGGCGGTCGCGCGCGTCGTCCGTCGTCGTGCCACCGTAGACGTGTGCCAGCGGACGATCAGTTCGATCTCGACACCGCCGTCGACGCCCTCTACGCGCGGCCTCTCGACGAGTTCGTCGCCGCGCGCGACGCCGCCGTCCGCCAGGCGACGGACAGCGGCGACCGCCTGGGCGCCGCGCGGGTCAAGCGACTGCGGAAACCGTCGGTCGCCGCGTGGGTGATCAACCAGGTCGCGCGGGAGCACCCTGACGAGATCGGGGCGCTCGGGGAGCTCGGCGACGAGCTGCGTGCCGCTACGCAGGACCGGGACCGTGCCCGCATCCGGGCGCTGGACCACCTGCGGCGTGAGCGCACCGACGCACTGGTCCGGGCCGTCCGCGAGGCGGGCGAGGTGGGCGGACGGTCCGTATCGGCCGCCGTGCTCGACCGGATGACCGAGACGCTGACCGCTGCCGTCATGGATCCGGACGCCGCGGCGGTGGTCCGTGCGGGACGCCTCTCCCGGGCACTGCAGCACGTCGGGTTCGGGATCGTGGACGAGGAGGGCGAGGAGGCCGAGCTCGTCGAGCTGCGTCCCGCGACGTCGGAGGGCGGGCCGTCGGAGGGCGGGCCGTTGGAGGATGCGGGAGGACCGGAGGACGAGGGACCGTCGAGGTCGGCGGGACGGTCGAGAGCGGCTGGTCCGTCGAAAGGAGCTGGACGGCCGAAGGCTGCCGGGGCGCCGGACGAGACTGGGCGGTCCGAGCCGAAGGAGACGCCGGCCGCCGACAAGACCGACCCTGCGGAGGCGGACCTGGTCGCAGCGGAGCAGGAGGTCGAGGAGACCTCCGCTCGGGTCGACGAGCTGGAGGCGCGCCGCGACGAGATTCGCGAGCGGCTTCGCGCCGCGGACGCGGTGATCGAGCGCGGAGAAGGCGAGGTCGAGCGTCTCGACGCCGAGCTGGAGCGGCTCACCGCCGAGCGGGACGCGGCGAACGAGGCCCTCGACGACGCTCGAGAGACGGCCGACGAGGCGCGCACCGACCTGGCGGCCCTCGAGGACGAGCTCGACGACGCCGTGGAGCGCGCCGCCGAAGCCCGCCGCAGGCGCCGGGCGGCCCGTGGGCGGTAGACCTCGCGGGCTCGGGCGGGCCGATCCGACCCGGGCCTGGTGTCCCGCGTCTGAAGCTCGCCGTGCACGTTGTGTGCCGCGAGATCGGTCACTTGCACGCGGCGTGAAGTGAGTTCGGTCGGTTGCCCTGAGATCGGTCGGTTGATTGACCCAGTGCCAGCGCTGTGCCGCCGGTGGCGACGATCTGCACTTCGATGTGC
>NZ_JBHXBG010000157.1:0-12415 GCF_042726755.1 Promicromonospora sp. NPDC060271
GTCAGTCAACCGACCGATCTCACGGCAACCGACCGAAGTCAGGCCGGCGCCTGAGCAACCGACCGAAGTCAGGCCAGGGCCCGAGCAAGCGACCGAAGTCAGACCAGCACCTCGCCGTCGCGCGCGACGACCCGGCCGCCCGCGAGCACGAGCGCCCGGCGCGGCGCGCGGACGACGGCGTCGGGCACGTTCTCGGCGTCGACGAGCACGACGTCGGCCGGTGCGCCCACGACCAGGTCGTGTACTGCCCGCCCGACGAAGCGGCCGGCGTCCGCCGACGCGATCCGCGCCGCGGTGACCAGGTCCTCGTCGTAGCGGAAGCCGGACAGCCGCGCGAGCTGCGTGGTCAGCGCCAGCAGGTCGCCCGTGCCGCAGAGGGACCACAGGTCGCGGATGCCGTCCGTGCCGAGGCCGACCGCGACCCGGGCGTCGCAGGAGAACGCATGGAAGGACCGTAGCCGGGACCCGTCAGCTCTCCGGCTGGAAGGCCTGGACGTCCAGCAGCTCGTCGTCCGGGTTGGCGCACGCCAGGAGCGTGAGCTCGTCGTTCCGCACGAACAGCGACCGCTTCTCGCCGGGCGGGTAGACGCGGAGCCCGTCGGCGGTCGTCTGCTCGCAGTCCTCGTCGAAGTTCTGGGCGTTCGCCACGGAGAGGTTCGCGTGCGCCGAGGCTCCGGGAGCGAGCGTCACCGAGCCGTGCGGGCTCGACCGGTCGAGCGTGGCCGACGCGCCGATCTGGGTGCCGTCCCCGTCACCGACGAACGAGACGCCCGGCCAGCCCTGCAGGACGCAGGGCTCGGACGCCTCGTTGTCCAGCACGATCCTCAGCTCGTAGTGGCCGGCGGACGCGCCGCCGTCCACGGCTTCGAGGCTTCCCGCGAGGTCCGGGGTCAGGCACCGCGGGGGAGACGCCGCCCCGCCGGACGGGTCCGGCGTCGTGCCCGGCTCCGGCGTGCCGTCGTCCGGCGTCGTGCCCGGATCCGGCGTCGCCCCGTCGGGGGAGGGCGACCCGGCCGCCGTCGGGCCGGACGACGTGCTCGTGGTCGCTGACGGCGGACCCGAGCCGTCCGAGCCGGCGCTCGCGGCGGACGAGCAGCCCGCCGTCGCGAGGAGCGCGGCGACCCCCGCGGCGCCCCACACGGTCCTCCACGTAGCGCCTGACCTGGTGCCAGTCCTCGGCTTGCTCACGTCCGCATCCTCTTCCCCCTGCCGGGTCCGCCCCGGTGACCACGGCTCGCTGAGCAGTCTCGTCCGATGCCGGCCGAGCTACCTTCCCGAGCTACCTCTTCCGATGCTGTCAGACGGCTGGGGGTCCCGCGACGTCACGCACGGCCCCGGCGAACGTCCTGTCGTGCGGAGGCCTCGAGAGGCGCTGGATCAGAGGCTGTGGGCTGCGATGTCGCCCTGCATGGTCGTGGCCCGGATCTCGAGCTCCGTGGTGCCGTCGTTCTTGAGGGCGTTGCGGACACTGCCCAGGCTGGTGCCCGCGTCGAGCGTGGCCGAGACGCCCGCCGCGGCGGCGACCGAGATGCTGCCGGACTGGGTGCTCAGCACGACCGTGCCCCGCACCGCCTCGCCGATCCGGATGTCGCCTCGCATGGTGCTGATCTCCGCGGGCCCGTTGACCCGGCCGACCACTACATCGCCGTCCACGGCGCTGAGGCGGATGCTGTCGGCCTCGTCGATCTTGATCTCGCGGTACGCGCCCTCGAAGACGACGTCGCCGAGCGTGCCGACGGCGCGGAGCTCCGTGCCGGCCGACCGCGCCTCGACCCGGGAGCCGGTGGGCAGCTGGACCGTCACCTCGACGGAGCCCGAGTGGCCGACCAGCGAGTTCTTGGGCTCGGGGGTGGTGATCCGCAGGACGCCGTCGGAGTAGCCGACGGCGACCTGCTCGGCGAGGCGGACGTCGCGGCTCTTGCCGGAGTCGGCGGGCAGCACCTCGACGGTGGTGTCCGCACGGTCGGCGGCGATGAGCTGGACGCGCCCGGCGGGGAGGTCCAGGACGACGGAGATCGCGGCGGGGGTGTCGAAGTTCTGCATGATGTTCTGCTCCTGTGCTCGGTGGTTCGCGGTGTTTCTGATATCGCAAACGCTACGTTGCCTTTCAGGGTGTGGCAACGGCAATGTTGCACTGAACGAACATCTGCGCAGTTCAGAACGCATAAATGGTTGCAACAGGCCAGGAAGTAACGCAATGCGAACGCGCGATGCGTTGCAACAGCTTGAAGGTGAACGCTACCCGCGGCGTTTGCGGTCGGCCCGGCCCGTCCAGTGGCCCACCCAGATCGCGCCCAGCAGCGCGAGCGCCCCGATCACCACCGGCGCCGCGGCCAGCGGCGCGATCGCGGCCACCCCGGACACGAGCAACGGCCCGCCCGTGTTGCCGATGTCCCCGCACAGCCGCCAGCCGCCGAGGAACTGCGCACGGCCCTCCCGCGGCGCGGCGTCGGCGCCGAGGGTCATCACGATCCCGGAGCCGAGCCCGTTGCCGACCGCGATGATCGCCATCACCAGGCCCACGCCGAGCGCGGAGTCGGTGAGCGGCAGCAGCAGGCAGCCGACGCCGACGGCGAGGACCACCGGTACCGCGACCACCTGCCGGCCGCGCGTGTCGAGCAGCCAGCCGCCGGGCAGGGTCAGTGCGATGTCGATGGTCGCGGCCACCGCGAAGAGCAGGGAGACCACCGCCGCGGAGATGTGGACGTGATCGGCCCAGAGGGGCAGCAGACCCGTGCGTACCGAACGCGAGGCGCCGATGATGATGACCGCGACGCCGAGGGTGAGCAGCGTGCGCCGGTGCTCCCACAGCACGGAGCGCACCGACAGCGGGGCGACGCCGCGCGTCACCCGGCCGAAGTCCGGCATGCGGGTGACGATCAGCGCCGAGGCGAGGGCCGCGCACACCGCGAGCACGAACACCGAGCGCACCCCGAAAAGATGGATCAGCAGGGCGCCCAGCAGCGGCCCGACCAGGGCCCCGAGGCGCATCGACCCGCCCAGCAGCGCCATCGCGCGTGCCCGGTGGCTGATCGGTACGGCGTCGATCAGGAAGCCCTGCCGGGCCTGCAGGAACGCCGTCCAGCTCATACCGCTGACGAAGACGCACAGGCACAGCACCCAGACCGACGGCACCAGGAGGGCGACGAGCATCGCCACCGCGTCCACGAGCCCAGCGATCACGAGGGTGCGGCGCTCGCCGAGGCGGGCCACCAGCGCGCCGGACGGCAGGGAGTTGGTGAGCTGCCCGATGCCCAGGAGGGCGACCACGAACGCCGCCACCGCGGTGGTCGCGCCGAGGTCGCCCGCGTGGATCACCAGCACCGGCATGACGGCGCCGTGGCCGACCGAGCTGACCACCGACGGCAGGTACGCCACGACGGCGATGTCGCGGAAGCGGAAGCCCGGATCGTCTCCTGAACCGTCCCCTGGGTTGCCCGTGCTCGTCACACCGGCATCCTGTCAGATAGTTAGCCGCGGCAACGACCTGGTCCGCAGGATGGTCGGTCCGGTCCGGTCGGAGCGGTCGGGCTCGCCGGCTCAGCCGCCGAGGTGCGGGTTCGCCGCGCGGATCGCGTCGGCGACCGCGCCGCGGGCGTCGTCGTGCCGCAGCAGCTCCTCGCCGCGGAACAGCAGCACCACCCCTTGGCCCTCGTTGAAGACGCCGCGCGCGGCGAGGCCGGCGCGTTCCCACAGGAGCGCCAGCTCGGCGCCGAGCCGGGCGATCGCCCCGTCGGTCGGCCGGTCCGTGTCGAACGTCCACTTCCCGAGCGGCACGCCCGCCACCCCGGCGATCGTCCACCCGAGCCCGGTGGTCAGGGGGTAGGTGGCGCCGAGGACCGGGGTGTACGCCCGGACGAGGACTTCGGCGGCGAGCTCCGCACGGTCCATGGCGAGCAGCGCGGCGAGCTCTGGTGCGGGTTCTGCGGCAGGTTTCGGCACGGGCGCACGCTAGCGGTGCCGGGTTGCCGTCCGGTGAACGGCTGCCCGGCCGTGCCGCTGTGCGGCCGCGTCTCGGTCCGGCTGTGCCGCTGTGTGCCGCCGCCCGCCGTCGTCAGGCCATCTCGGGTACGTGGAGGTGTGCGAACGCGATCTCCATCTCCTCGACGTTGTCGACGTTGGCGCCGAGCTCCGCGACGACTCGTTCGCGGAGGGCGGTGGTGGCCTCGCGGCTGGCCTCCAGGGCCTCGCGGCTGTCGAAGGCCGCGGTGCCCACGACCCGGCCGGTCTCCCGGTCGACCATCAGGCTGGCGCTGCAGAAGCCGTCGAACTCCTGGATCCGCGGCACGACGACCATCCGGAACATGTCGACGGCGTTGTCGACCATGTGCAGGTCGCCGCCGCTCAGCCAGGTGAGGCGGGCGCAGGCGCCCTCGGGTGCGGCGTGGTCGCGGTGGACGACGGCGACCTCCCACTCCTGGACGTACCGGCCGGAGGTGCTGCCCAGTGCCCGCTCGGCGCGGTCGCGCAGCGGGCGCACGGCCGCGGCGCTGTCCCGCATCGCGTCCTCGGACGACCACGCGGTCGTGGTGATGCACCGGCCGCTCTGCCGGTCGACCAGCATCGACATCCCGACGCAACCGTCCATCGCGGAGACCGCCGGGAAGATCTCCTCACGAACGAGGCTCAGCCCTGCGTCGATCTCGGCGGGCTCACCCTGGATCTCGGTACTGCGGATGTACATGGCGGACTCCCTGTGCTCGTCAGCAGCGTCCGGACGGCGCTGCCGTCCCTTCTCACGTTCCGCCGACCGGCGCGCCCGGTCAAGAGGGGAGCTCGTCGAGTTCGGTCAGCCAGGCGGCGCCTGCCGGTCCGGCGGCCGCGCGGCTCCCGTGGACTCCCGCCAGACGACGCGCTGGAGGGCGGAACCGCGTGCCGGCGGCTCCTCGCCCCGCAGCGCCGCGACCAGCAGCCGCATGGCGTGGTGCCCGGCGGCCTGGAAGTCGACGTCGACGGTGGTGAGCGACGGCATCGTGTAGGCGCCGAACGTCGCGTTGTCCCACCCGGTCACGACCAGGTCGCCGGGCACCCTCCAGCCGCGCTCGGCGGCGGCGCGCAGCACGCCGACCGCCAGCATGTCGTTGGCGGCGAGCACGGCGACCGGGGGCGCGTCGTCGGGCAGGGCGAGGACCGCCCGCCGCCCGGCCTCGGCGGACCAGTCGTTGCCGACCACCCCCAGCGACTCGAGCGGCTCGTGCGACTCGGCGCCGAGGTGCTCCAGGCAGGCGACGTAGGTGTCGCGGCGTGCCCGTGCGGAGGCGAACTCCGGGGAGCCGGCGACGTGCAGGAACCGGCGATGGCCGGCCGCGACAAGCGCGTGGACGAGGACCTCCATGAGGTCGGCCTCGGCGAGCTCGCCCGAGCTGCGCATCTGTTCGTCGAACGCCGTCGCGGCCAGGACCGGAGGGGAGTCCCCGCCGTCCGAGAGCGCGTCCGGGAGCACCGGGACGAACGTCAGGACGCCCTCGTACTGGCCGCCGGCCGCCAGCTCGAGCACACGCGCGGTCCGGTCCGCCACGCCGCCGTCGACGCTGCTGGTCTCGATGGCGTAGCCCGCCTCGGCGGCCGCACGGCTCGCGCCGGTCAGCATGCGCATCTGGTTCCCGAAGGCGGCGACGCCGGTGATCACCGCGAGCCGCCCGGAGCGCCGCGTGCGCATCGAGCGCGCGGCGAGGTTCGGGCGGTACCCGATCGACTCGGCCGCCCGCAGGACGCGTTCGCGGGTGGCCGGGGAGATCGAGCCCTTCCCGGTCAGCACGTAGGACACCGTGGCCTGGGAGACGCCCGCGAGGCGCGCGACGTCGCGGCTCGTCGGGGGGACTGCAGTGCTCACGACGCTCCACTCTCCGGACGGTTCTCCGGCGGTCGCTCCCTTGACAGCGACCTACCCGGCCACAACCATAGTGACACGTATCACCAGTGACACGTATAACTCGCATCCGGGGGAACAGTGCTCAAGATCGGGATCATCGGGACCGGCGGGATCTCCCGCTCCCACGTCCACGGCTACCAGCAGTTCGGCGACGAGTGCGAGATCGTCGCCCTGTGCGACATCGCGCCAGGCAAGGCCGCAGCGCTGGGGGCGGAGCTCGGCCTGGCCTCCGCGCGGGCCTACGAGCGGATCGAGGACCTGCTCGAGGCCGAGGACCTGGACCTCGTCAGCATCGCGACGCCGCCGTCCACCCACGCGGAGCTGACGATCGCGGCCCTGCGCGCCGGCGTCGACGTGCTCGTCGAGAAGCCGATGGCGCCGTCGCTGGAGGAGTGCGACGCGATGATCGCTGCCGCCACCGAGAACGACCGGATCCTGTCCGTCGTGGCGCAGAACCGCTTCCGCGACGACATGGCGACCCTGAAGGAGGTGCTGGACTCGGGCCTGATCGGTCCCGTCTCGCATGCCCAGGTCTCCTCGTCCTGGTGGCGCGGCACCGCCTACTACGACCTGTGGTGGCGCGGCACGTGGGAGCGCGAGGGCGGCGGGTGCACCCTCAACCACGCGATCCACCACCTGGACCTCACGTCGTGGATGCTCGGCGCGCCCAGCGCCGTCACCGCGGTGCTGACCAACGCCCAGCACGAGAACTCGGAGGTCGAGGACCTCTCCGTGGCCGTGCTGCAGTACGGCCGGGCGCTGGCCGAGGTGACGAGCTCGGTGGTGCACCACGGCGAGGAGCAGGCGATCGTCGTCCAGGGCCGGCACGCGCGGGTGTCCCAGCCGTGGAAGGTGGTCGCCGACGTCGCCGAGCCCAACGGCTTCCCCGCCCCTGGCGGTGACCCCGCCCTGGTGGCCAAGATCGAGGCGCTGGCCGCGGCGCACCGCCCCCTGGAGCACGAGGGTCACGCCGGGCAGATCGGGGACGTGGTCGGTGCGGTGCGCGAACGCCGACGTCCGCTGGTGGACGGGACGGACGGACGCCGTGCGATCGAGCTCGTGACCGCTATCTACCAGGCGGGTATCGAGCGGCGGACGATCGACCTGCCGCTCTCGCCGGACGACCCGTACTACCGCGCAGGCACGCTGCTGGAGCGTGCCCCGCACTTCTTCGAGAAGACGACGGCGGTGGCCGACCTGCCCGGTGACATCACGGTCGGCAGCTCGGCCAGCAGCGCAGCCGGCAACGGCTGACCCGTCCCGAACCAAGCACGAGCGAACAGGACCACAGATCTCATGACGACGACCAGCGGCTTCGCCTACGCGCCGGAACCGATCCCCGCACCCGTTGTGGGTGCCGGAGACTTCCCCTTCGCCGCGGTGGGCCTGGACCACGGGCACATCTACGGCATGTGCGAGGGCCTGATCGGCGCCGGCGCGACGCTCGAGTGGGTGTACGACCCGGACCCGGTGAAGGTGGCGCAGTTCCGCGACAAGTTCCCCGATGTGCGGGTGGCGCGCAGCGAGGACGAGATCCTCGGCGACGACGAGGTCCGCCTCGTCGCGGGTGCCCCGGTCACCTCGGAGCGCTGCGCGCTCGGCCTGCGGGCCATCGAGGCGGGCAAGGACTACTTCGTGGACAAGGCTCCGCTGACCACCCTCGACCAGCTCGCGGCGGCCCGGGAGGCGACCGCCCGGACCGGGCGCAAGTACGCCGTCTACTACTCGGAGCGCATCCACGTCGAGGCGGCGGTCCTGGCCGGCCAGCTCATCGACCAGGGCGCGATCGGCCGGGTGCTGCAGGTGATGGGCCTCGGGCCGCACCGCCTGGGCACCGGCCGCCCGGACTGGTTCTACGAGAAGGAGAAGTACGGCGGGATCCTGTGCGACATCGGCAGCCACAACTTCGAGCAGATGCTGCACTTCGCCGGGGCCAAGGACGCCGAGGTCGGCTACTCGGCGATCGCCAACTACAACCACCCCGAGCACCCGGAGCTCGACGACTTCGGTGAGGCGTCCATCGTCATGGACACCGGCGCCAGCGGTTACGTCCGCGTGGACTGGTTCACGCCGGACGGCCTGAGCACGTGGGGAGACGGGCGCACGTTCGTGCTCGGCACCGAGGGCTACCTCGAGCTGCGCAAGTACGCCAACGTCGCGACGGACCAGGGCCCCGGCCACGTGTTCCTCGTCGACGGCAAGGGTGAGCACCACATCGTCGCGGAGGGGAAGGTCGGCTTCCCGTACTTCGGCCAGCTCGTCCTGGACTGCCTGGAGCGCACCGAGACCGCGATGACGCAGGAGCACGCGTTCAAGGCCGCTGAGCTCAGCGTCCTCGCCCAGCAGGGCGCGCGCGTCCTCACCGCGTGAGCGCGGGCTCGGCGTGAGCTCGCGTCTGCCCGCCTGAGCACAGCCTGCCCGCCCGGGCGAACCGGGCGGGCAGGCTGTACTCGGGCGGGCGGGCTGTACGCGGGCAGGCTGTACTCGCGTCCTGCCGGGGCTACTGCACGCGCGAGACGTGATAGTGGTTGATCAGCCACTGGTCACCCACCTCGACGGCGACGACCGTGAGGTGGACCTGGACCGGCGCGTCGGGCCGGTGGAAGGTGACCGCCGCGTAGCCGAGCACGGCGCCAGGGGCGAGCGTCCGGCTGTGGAGCAGGGTGTGGTCGGCGGTCAGTCCGGGCGGCTGCTTGCCGTAGTACGCGGTGACCGCGGCCCTGCCGAAGGCCGGTTCAGGGTCGAAGCCCTGGAACAGCGCGTCCTCGGTGAACTGACCGGCGATCTGGTCGAGGTCACGCCGGCGGATGCCGTCGGCCCAGCGGTCGAGCAGGGCCGAGATCGTGGCGGCGGCGTCGGCCTCTGTCGCGGGCCGTGCCACGGGTCGTGTCACGGTCAGTGCCCCGCGATCTGTCCACCGTCGATGTGGAGGAACTCGCCGGTCACGAAGGGCGACTGCTCCAGGTAGATGACGCCGCGTGCGACGTCCTCGATCTCGCCGAGGCTGCCCAGGGGGTGCAGGCCGGCGAGCGCCTCGTGCGTCTCCTCCGGGTGCATCGGGGTCTTGATGACGCCGGGGGAGACCGCGTTGAAGCGGATGCCCTGCGACGCGTACTCGATGGCGAGCGCGCGGGTCGCCGAGGCGACACCGCCCTTGGTCACCGACGCCAGGGCCGAGGGGAAGACCGAGAGCGCGCTCTCCACCAGGGTCGTGGTGATGTTGACGACGTGCCCGCCGCCGACGGCCTGGAGCTGCGGGATGACGCGCTGGGTCAGGTGGAAGAAGCCGCCGACGTTGATCGCGACCATGGCGTCGAAGTCCGCGGTCGTGTACTCGGTGAACGGCTTGGCGATGAAGACGCCCGCGTTGTTCACGAGCGTGTCGACGCGGCCGAAACGCTCCACTGCGGTCTTCACGATCAGGTCCGCGGTCGCCGGGTCGGCGATGTCGCCCGCGACGGTGGCGAGGTCGTCGGCCTCGCTCTGGTCGATGGTGCGCGAGTTCGCGACGACGGCGTACCCGAGCTCCCGGTACGCGGCCACGAGGCCTGCGCCGATGCCCTGTGAGGCTCCCGTGACGATGGCTACCTTGCGAGTGCTCATGATGATCTGATTCCTTTGTAGACGGTCGGTCAACTACTGGAGGTTCCAGTTATAGTTGACCAGTCGTATACTGTCAACATGCCGCGAACCTCAGATGGACGAGAGCGCCTGATCGAAGCGGGCGTCGAGCTGTTCTCCCAACGTCCCTACGGCGCGATAGGCGTCGCGGAGCTCTGCGCGCGCGCCGGCGTGAACAAGGGGTCCTTCTACTACTTCTTCCCGTCCAAGGAGGCGCTGGCGCTCGCCGTCATCGACCGGCACTGGTCGTGGCAGCAGGGCGTATGGGCCGAGATCCTCGGCGGACCCGGGACGATCCTCGAACGGCTCCGCGCGCTGTTCGCCGCGACCGCGCAGATGCAGATCGACGCCCGCACCGGCACGGGCTGGGTCGCAGGCTGCCTCTTCGGGAACCTGGCGCTCGAGGTCAGCTCGCAGAACGAGCCGGTACGGATGCGCCTGCAGGAGATCTTCGACGAGCAGATCGAGCTGATCCGGGCGCCGCTCGCCGCGGCCGTCGAGTCCGGCGAGCTCCAGCGTCCGGCAGAGGACGTCGACGGCGCGGCGAAGGCGATAGTCGCCCAGGTCGAGGGGCTCGTGCTGTTCGCCAAGCTGTTCAACGACCCGGCACATCTGGACGCGCTCTGGCAGAACAGCCTGCGGCTGCTGGGGCTGGAGCCCGCGAACGCGGCGGGCATGGCGAACGTGGAGCGCATGGCGGACGCAGTGGGCATGGCGAAGGGGTGACGACGGCGGTGGGCGGCTGAGCGCCTGGTCAGGACCTGCGTGCCTTGACCATCCGCTCCTCGCGGAGCGCCACCTCCAGCGCCATGAAGGCCAGCACGTCCAGGACCAGCCCGAACGCCGCCGTCCACCGCAGCGCGCGGAACACCAGGAGCTGTGTGAACAGCAGGCTGATGAGCACGGCGCGGCGCATCCAGACGGCGCCGCGCAGATGGTTGTTGCGGCCGACGACGATGCCCACGGCCAGCAGCACCATCGACGCGCCGACGGCGGCGAGGATCGCGAAGCCGGTCCACTGGGGCAACCCCGGCACCTCGCCGCGTACGACGCTGAGTCCCACCAACGCCTCGGCGGCACCCACCAGCACCAGGACGCAGATCAGCAGCCACGCCGCCCATGCCCGGTCCACGAGCGCGTCCAGCCAGCGCACGACGCGGTCGACGCCGCCGCGGACGGGGTCGGGCAGGTCGGTGTCGTCGTCGGGCACCGCGTCGACCAGCTCGGCGACCAGGTGGGCGCCGGGTTCGCCGGCGCCCTTGGCGGCGAGCTCGCGTGCCTCGGCGCGGGCCGTCGGGGTGAACCCGCCGGCCAGCCCGGCGGTGAGCCGGTCGGCCGCGACGGCGAGGTACTCGGCCGGGTGGTGGGCGCGACGGCCGTGCAGCCCTTCGACGATGAGGACGAGCACCACGGTGACGAAGTAGATGATCGCTGCGGTCGGCGCGTAGAAGTAGTCGTTGTCGGCGGTGACGAACTTGCCGACCTCGTCGATGAACAGCCCGAAGCCGACGCCGCCGAGCGCCGCGCCGAGGGACCGTGGCACGGGACCCACGTAGGACAGCAGCAGCATCATCGCCAGCGCCATGAGGAGCCCGCCCCACAGCACGTGCGCGACGTGCAGATCGCCGCCGCCGATCTGCGGGTAGTCCGCAGCGGCCAGGTAGGCGCGAGTTGCCAGCACGGTCACGACGCTCGCCACGAGGAACGTCACCAGGTGCCGCACCGCCGACGTGTCGCGCGGAGCTCCCAGCCGCAGGAGCCGGCCACGGCCGGCGAGGCCGCCCGATTCGGTCGTCAGCTCGTTCGTCACGCTGTGTCCTCTCGTGCCGTCCGGCGGCGATGAGATCCGCCGCGCCCTCCGGTCTGTACCGACGTACCTGAACAACCTTCCCAGGAGACCATCATGACCACTACCTACACGTTCGACGTGTTCTCCAGCCTCGACGGCTTCGGCGCGGCCGGCGGCGACTGGACAGGCTACTGGGGCAAGCAGGGCCCGGAGCTCCTGGAGCACCGGCTCGCCCTCTACTCGCAGGAGCAGCGACTGGTCCTCGGGGCCAACACCTACCGGGCGTTCGCGCAGATGCTGTCCGAGAGCTCCGAGAACTCCGACGTGCGCGACCCGTGGGTCACCCGGATGCGGAACCTGCCGACGACGGTGGTGTCGAACACGCTGGAGAGCCCCGTCGACTGGCCGGACGCCCAGGTGGTGAAGGGCGACGCGGTCGACGTCGTCGCCCGGCTCAAGGAGGAGTCGGCGGTGCCGCTGTGCTCGCACGGGAGCCTGTCGATGAACCGGGCGCTGATGGCCGCAGGCCTCGTCGACCAGGTCCGGGTCACGCTGTTCCCGGTGATCACCGGCCGGACCGGCCTGGACCCGATCTTCCAGGGTGCCGCCGACTTCGACCTCGAGCTGATCGAGCGCGTGACGCTCGACGGCGACATCCAGGAGCTGGTCTACCGGCCGACGCTGCATGCATGACGAACCGCATGCATGACGAACCGCATGCATGACGAACTAGTGGACCGAGTGCTGAGATCTGACGGGCTTCGGGTGCGTCGACCGATCCTCGCCAGGCAATGAGCGGAGCGAGGCGGCCGGACGGGACAGGTCGGGCCGCCTCAGTGAACGCGGATGGTGGCCAGGTCCGGTGAACGGGTGCCGTTGGTTGCTGTCGGGCTCTCGGTGGGCTTGGTGGGCGGGCCGGGGCGTGCTGCCCCACTAGCTTTTGAGTGGTCAGGCGGCTTCAGCGGTTGTCGTGCCCGGCCGGCCGGTCAGGCGGCTTCGGTTGGGGCGTTGATGGGTTCGGGGAGGCGGATGCGGTGCCCGCGGGCGTCGGTGAACGCCCATCCGGTCTCCAGCAGGGCACCGGCCGGGGCGTCGGCCGTGTTGGTGGTGGTGCCGGTGGTGTTGGTGATGGG
>NZ_JBHXBG010000158.1:0-12308 GCF_042726755.1 Promicromonospora sp. NPDC060271
CAGCCCCGGCTTCGGCATCAGCCTCGGCGCTCGCGCGTCAGGTGGCCGCACCAGCCCCTGGGCCGGCGCCACCGCCGACGAACCCGGCAGCGGCCGTCGGGTTGCCGATTCCGGTGCCCTCGACCGTTGCCCCCGCCGTCCGGCTGGACAGCAGCCTCGCGAGCCGGTGCGCCACGACGGTGAGCAGCCAGTTGATCACGATGAACACGATCGCCACGACGACGAGCGCCTGCAGCGGGTTCTGCTCCTTGGACGAGAGGATCTGGGCGGACCGGAGCAGCTCGGAGTACAGGATGAACTGACCGAGCGCCGAGTCCTTGAGCACGACCACGAGCTGCGACACCATAGCAGGGAGCATGGCGACCAGAGCCTGCGGAAGCTGGACCGTGCGGAGCGTCTGCCCGGGAGTCAGGCCGATCGCCAGACCAGCTTCACCCTGTCCCTTGGGAAGGTTCCCGACTCCGGCCCGGACCAGCTCCGCGATGACAGAGCCGTTGTACAGGACGAGGGCGACCACCACCGCGGCGAACGGCCGGTCGACGATCCACTGCGCCTGTGCCGAGAAGAACATGTAGAAGAAGATCATCATCAGCAGCACGGGCACCGCGCGGAAGAACTCCACGACGACTCCGGAGACCCACCTCACCGCACGGTTGTGCGACAGGCGGCCGACGCCGAAGACGATGCCGAACACGACGGCGCCCACCGTGGCGAACAGCGCTGAGCGCAGCGTGTTCTGCAGGCCCGGCAGATAGTAGAACTGCCAGGCCTCGGCGGAGACCGCGTTCTGCCAGAGCGTCGGCTCGAACTGGCCCTTGGCGGCCAGGACCGAGACCAACCAGCCCAGCCCGGCGAGGACCGCCAGCGCGGCGACGATGTTGCCGACTGCGGACACGGCCCGGCCGCGAGGGCCGGGGGCATCGAAGAGGACGGACGCGCTCATCGCTTCACCGCCAGCCGGCTGGACAGCCAGGTGGTGCCGACGCCGATCGGGATCACCAGGATCACGTAGCCGATGGCGAAGGTCAGGAAGATCGCGACCATGAGGTCGGGGCGGAACTCGATCATGGTCCTCATCAACGACGACGTCTCGGTGGCGACCGAGGCCGCTGCGGCGACGGTCGAGTTCTTCAGCAGCGCGATCAGGGTGTTGCCGAGCGGTGCGATGGCCCCGCGGAACGCCTGCGGGAAGATCACCAGGCCTGCCGCAGGCAGGAACGAGAGCCCGATGGCACGCGCGGCCTCGGCCTGCCCGACCGGCACGGTGTTCACACCGGACCGGATGGCCTCGCAGACGAACGCCGCGTGATAGACCGACAGACCGATCACCGCGAACCAGAAGAACGTGGTCGCGAGGTCGTCCGACAGCGTCATCCCGAGCTGCGAGAACACCACCAGGTACATGAACGTGAGGATGATCGTCAGCGGCGTGTTCCGGAAGACGGTCACGTAGGCGGCGCCGACCCACTGGAGCGATGCGATCGGTGAGATGCGCATCAGCGCGAGCACCGTGCCGAGGAGCAGGGACAGGATTGCGGCCCAGAGCGTGAGCTGGATGTTGACCAGGAACGCGCCCAGGACGTCGTACCGGTCGAAGAGCTCGGCGAACCCGGCGAGGATGTCGTCCACGGTCACCTTTCAGGAGGGGTGGTCAGGGCGTCGCGGCAGCGGCCGACGACGCCGGACGTGCCCGACGCCAGATCGGGTCGCCTGGAGAGGCAGCCGGTCCGGCGTCGGGCACGGTGATCAGAGGGCGGTCAGCGGATCAGGCGCAGGCGTCCGGCTCCGGCGGGTTGAGGTCCGCGTTCGCGGTGTAGTCGGCGCCCTCGGTGTTGGCGGCGACCAGCTCTTCCCAGGTGCCGTCCTCGATCATCTTCGTGATCGCGGCGTTGACCTTCTCGCAGGTGTCCGTGCTGCCGTCGGGCAGGCCGACGCCGTAGCGCTCCTCGGAGAAGGGAGCGCCGACCACCTTGAACTTGCCGGCGTTCTGCTCGGTCGCGGCCAGGCCGGCGAGGATGATGTCGTCAGTGGTGACGGCGTCGACGGCGCCGGAGGCGAGGGCGGTGGCACAGTCGGCGTAGCCCGGGCGCTCCACGAGCTGCACACCCTCGGCGTGGTCGTTCTTGATGTTCTCCGCCGAGGTCGATCCGGTGACCGAGCAGAGGTTCTTGCCCTCGAGGTCCTCCGGGCCGGTGATGTCCGTGTTGTCGGCGGCGACCAGCAGGTCCTGCCCGGCGACGAAGTAGGGGCCGGCGAAGTCGATGAGCTCCTTGCGCTCGTCGTTGATCGAGTAGGTGGCGAAGATCATGTCCACCTCGTCGTTCTGCAGTGCCGTCTCGCGGTTGGCCGAGATGGTCTCGACCCACTCGATCTGGTCCTCGGAGTAGCCGAGCTCATTCGCGACGTAGCGGGCGACGTCGGTGTCGAAGCCCGTGAACGTGTCGCCGTCCTGCAGACCCAGGCCCGGCTGGTCGTACTTGATGCCGATGCGGATGGTGTCGCCGCCGCCTGCGGACTCCTCGCCTTCCGGCTCGCCGCCGACCTCGGCACCGGCACAGGCGGAGAGAGTAAGAGTGGTCGCCGCCGCCATTGCCAGCAGCCCCATGGTGTGCTTGCGCATGATTCCCCTTCGGTAAGTGCGGGATCCGGTACGGAACCCGTGGCTGGGATCAGTCAATAAGTTCAGGTGGGTAAGTCAGTGGGTACGTCAGTGGGTCAGGATCTTGGAGAGGAAGTCGCGGGCCCGCTCGCTCTTGGGCGCCGTGAAGAACTCCTCCGGGGGAGCCTCCTCGACGATCTGGCCGTCCGCCATGAAGACCACGCGGTGCGCCGCCTTGCGGGCGAAGCCCATCTCGTGCGTGACGACGATCATGGTCATGCCCTCCTGGGCGAGCGACACCATGACGTCGAGGACCTCGTTGACCATCTCGGGGTCGAGCGCGGAAGTGGGCTCGTCGAACAGCATGACCTTCGGCTTCATCGCCAGGGCCCGGGCGATGGCCACGCGCTGCTGCTGCCCGCCGGAGAGCTGTGCGGGCATCTTGCGCGCCTGGCTGCCAACGCCTACGCGCTCCAGCAGGGCCATGGCCTCGGCCTCGGCGTCCTTCTTCGACAGGCCGCGCACCTTGCGGGGTCCGAGGGTCACGTTGTCGAGCACGGTCTTGTGCGCGAAGAGGTTGAACGACTGGAAGACCATGCCGACCTCGGCCCGCAGCCGTGCGAGGGCCTTGCCCTCCTCGGGCAGCTTCATGCCGTCGACGGAGATGTCGCCGTCGTCGATGGTCTCGAGGCGGTTGATCGCTCGGCACAGCGTCGACTTGCCGGACCCGGACGGGCCGATTACGACCAGCACCTCGCCCCTGCGGACGGTGAGGTCGATGTCCTGCAAGACGTGCAGCGCACCGAAGTGCTTGTTGACGTGCTTCAGCTCTACGAGGGGCGCCCCGAGGACGCGGTCCGACGTCGGAGCGTCCACGGTCTCGTCGGCCGCCGGTTGGCCGGTGGTCGGGGTGCTCTGGTCCATCCCTTGAACCTAACGATCCGATGTTTCAAGGACCAAGTCGACGGGTCATCAGGGCACAACGTTTCGGTAACAGATGCCCGCAATGGACCAAGATCTTCATGTTCGGCGCGACCCCGCAGGGGTCGTAAAATCGACTCCGATGTCCACGACCGCCCTCACCCCAGCCCTGCCCGACGCCGCCGCGACCGACCGCTGGGCCGATCCAGCCGCTCACGGCGAGACTCCGGAGCAGCCTCCCCGCACCTACATGGTGCGCACGCTGGGCTGCCAGATGAACGTGCACGACTCGGAGCACATGGCCGGGATGCTCGAGGAAGCCGGCTACACCCGGGCCTCCAGCCAGGACGAGGCCGCGAACCTCGCCGACGTCGTGGTCATCAACACGTGCGCGGTGCGTGAGAACGCCGCCAACAAGCTGTACGGGAACCTCGGCCAGCTCGCGGGCATCAAGGCCGCCCGCCCGGGCATGCAGATCGCCGTCGGCGGGTGCCTGGCGCAGAAGGACCGCGGGGACATCGTCGCGAAGGCGCCGTGGGTCGACGTCGTCTTCGGTACCCACAACCTCGACGCCCTGCCCGTGCTGCTGGAGCGCGCGCGGCACAACGAGGCGGCGCAGGTCGAGATCGCGGAGTCCCTGCAGGTCTTCCCGTCCACGCTGCCCACCAAGCGTGAGTCGGTCTACGCCGGCTGGGTCAGCATCTCGGTAGGCTGCAACAACACGTGCACGTTCTGCATCGTGCCGCACCTGCGCGGCAAGGAGCGCGACCGCCGCCCGGGCGAGATCCTGGCCGAGGTCGAGGCCCTCGTCGCGGCGGGCGCCATCGAGGTGACGCTGCTGGGCCAGAACGTGAACAGCTACGGCGTCGAGTTCGGCGACCGTGGTGCGTTCGCCAAGCTCCTGCGCGCCTGCGGGCGGATCGAGGGCCTGGAGCGGGTCCGGTTCACGTCCCCGCACCCCGCCGCGTTCACCGACGACGTCATCGCCGCCATGGCCGAGACACCGAACGTGATGCCGCAGCTCCACATGCCGTTGCAGTCCGGCTCGGACCGGATCCTGCGCGCGATGCGCCGCTCCTACCGCTCGGAGAAGTTCCTCGGCATCCTCGACCGTGTCCGTGCCGTGCTGCCCGAGGCCTCAATCACCACCGACATCATCGTGGGCTTCCCTGGCGAGACCGAGGAGGACTTCGCCGAGACGCTGCGCGTCGTCGAGGCCTCGCGGTTCAGCTCGGCGTTCAGCTTCCAGTACTCGCCGCGACCTGGGACGCCGGCCGCGACCATGGACGGCCAGCTCCCCAAGGAGGTCGTGCAGGAGCGGTTCGAGCGGCTGCTCGCCCTGCAGGAGCGCGTCGGCGCCGAGGAGGCCGCGAAGCAGGTCGGTCGCACGCTCGAGGTGCTCGTCGCCGAGGACTCCGGCCGCAAGAGCGGCGAGCGGCACCGCCTGTCGGGCCGCGCCGAGGACAACCGCCTGGTGCACTTCGCCCTGCCGCAGCACGACGCGCTCGCCAGGCCGGGCGCCTACCTCGCCGACACCGACCTCACGCAGGCACCGGTGAGCCTGGACGACCCGCGCCTCGCGGACGTCGTGCCCGAGGGGCTGCCGCGGCCCGGCGACATGGTGACGGTGACCGTGACGAAGGCAGCCCCGCACCACCTGCTGGCGGACTCGCCGCTCACCGACGGTCTGCCGGTGCGGCGTACCCGCTCGGGCGACGCCTGGGCGGCGCGGGAGAAGGCGCGGCTCGGCGGGGGAGCGGACGAGCACTCGCACGGCGCGTCCGCGCCGTCCGGCCCGGTCTCGCTGGGCCTGCCGGTCCTGCGCCGCTGACGCGGGTCCCGACCGTCCTGCGCCGCTGACGCAGGCGCAGGACCATCGGGCGCTAGCCCTCGTCCGACGGCGGCCTGTCCGACTGCGGATCCTCCGGCGGCGGGGCCAGCGAGGCCACCGTCGAGAAGAACTGGCTGGCCGTGACCAGGCCGCACGACACGGTCTGGGCGAGCTGGTCCTCGGTCGCGCCGTGCTCGAAGTCCACCGACACCTCGGCGTACAGGGCGAGCCCGGACGACTCCTCGCGCGTGTAGACCTTCGGCCAGATGCGCTCGCGGTTCCAGTCGTTGGCGGCCTGCAGCACGGCGAGGCGCGCCCCCGCGGGCAGCGTGCCCGCCCAGCGGCCGCGCACCTGCAGGATCTCGTCGTGCTCACCGAGCAGCAGGAACCAGAACCGGTTGCCGTCCCAGGTGCCCGTGACGTCGCCGTCGTCGTCGATACGGAACCGGTAACCGCGCCGCGCGAGGTCGTCACCGACCCGCTGCGTGCTCAGCGGCCGGGGCTTCTCGACCTGCGTGTTGGTGATGGTCCGGACCTGCGCGCCGGAGGACCGCCGCGCCACAGGCGGACGCGGGTTCAGCAGCCGTGCGAGCCAGCGGCCGGCGCCGCGTCCGCTCCCACCCATGGGCGGGCTCATGGTGCGGACCTCAGCGGATCGGGGAACGTCTCGTCGAGATGTTCGAAGAACATGGAGCCGGTGGTCAGCCCGCACTGCAGGAGCTGGTCGAGCTGGTCCTCGGTCACGCCGTGCTCCAGGTCGACGGTGACCTCGGTGTAGACGAGCACCGCACCGTTGTCCCGGACGCGGACGTACGTCTTGGGCCAGATGCGCTCGGCGTTCCACTCGTTGCAGAGCTCGAGGATCTCCTCGAGCCGCTCGATGGTCAGGTCCCGGTGCCACTGCCCGCGCACCTGCAGCACCTCGGAGCTCTCGCCGACCATCAGGAAGTAGAACAGCCAGCCGTGCCACAGCCCGCCGACGTCGCCCTCCGAGTCCACGAAGTAGCTGAACCCGTTGTCACCCAGCCACTCGACCACGCGGTCGCGCGTCAAGGGCTCAGGGATCGAGGAGGGATCGTCGAGACCGCCCGTCAGCTCCCGGAGCAGCACCCCTTCGACCTGGGCGCGGAGCTCGTCGTCGTCGAGTTCCCTGGGCTCGGGCTGCTGCGGGCCGGTGGCCGCACGGTCGCCGTCGCCCGCCGTGTTACGGCGTCGTGACCCGAAGAACCTCACCTGCCCACAGTACCCGCCAGACGCCTTCTCTCGCTGCGTCGGACACGGAGGAAATGGGGTGGAATCGTCCGGATGCTCTTGTGCGGGGCCGGATCGGGCCGGGCCGTGTAGTTTCGTGGATCGTGCGTGCCGTGATCCTGCCTGCGACCCCGTTGCTCGTCCCGGGGCTCGCCCCGGGCCTGCGGGCGGACCCCCTCCTGGCGGTACGCGACGCGGTCCGGGCAGCCCTCGCGGAGCTCGTCGCGGGCGGTCGGGTGCCGCTCGTCCTCGCCGACGGACCAGCGCTCCGGCACGGGCGGATGCGCCCGTCGCTCACGGGAGCCGGGATCGGCGACCGCTGGCTGCCTGGTCCTTCGGCTGCCGGGTCCCTGGCTGGCGCGTCCTGGGCGGACCGCGCCCCCGCGGGTACCGGTGCGTCCGTCGCGCTGCTGGCGCTCGCCGACGTGCTGGGCGACCGTGCCGCCGACGTCGAGACGCTGGAGGTGCCGGCCGACGGCTCGTCGCTCGACGACGGCGCGGTCGCCCTCCTGCGTGGCGCGACCGGTCTGGTCGTCGCGGGCGGGGGAGCGCCCGGCGGGTCGGACGCCGGTCCTGGCGCACTCACCGACGGGATCCGGGCGGCGCTGGGTGCGGCCGGGGCCGACGGCTGGCACGCCGAGGTCCAGGTGTTCGAGCAGTCGCACGACCACCTGCCGCCGGCCTATCGCGTGACCACCCTCGCGTGAGGGCCGGCGTGAGGCTGCTCCGAGGGCCGCTGTGACGGGCGGCGTCGGCATCGGCCCGTAAGGTTGCGGCGTGATAGTCGTCGCCGTCGTCGGTCCCACCGCCACCGGAAAGTCGGACCTCGCGCTGGACCTGGCCCAGGCGCTGGGCGCCGCCGAGATCGTCAACGCCGACGCCTTCCAGCTCTACCGCGGCATGGACGTCGGGACGGCCAAGGTACCGCCGGCCGAGCGGCGCGGTATCGCGCACCACCAGCTCGACGTGCTGGACCCCGCTGAGGACGCCTCCGTCGCGCGCTACCAGGAGTCGGGACGCGCCGACCTGGACGCGATCGCCGGGCGGGGAGCGCGCGCCGTCGTCGTCGGCGGCTCCGGGCTGTACGTACGAGCCCTGCTCGACGCGATGGAGTTCCCGGGCACCGACCCCGAGGTCCGGGCGCGGCTCGAGGCACGCGCCGAGGCCGAGGGCCGCCGCGCCCTGCACGCCGAGCTCGCGGGCCTCGACCCACAGGCTGCCCGGAGCATCGACCCGCACAACACCCGCCGGATCGTGCGCGCGCTGGAGGTCATCGAGATCACCGGCCGCCCGTACACCGCCAACCTGCCCCGGCAGGAGTACGTGCGGCCCGCCGTCCAGATCGGGCTCGACTGCTCCCGCGAGGTGCTCGACGCGCGGGTCGCGTCGCGCGTGGACCGCATGTGGCAGACCGGTCTGGTGGACGAGGTGCGCGCCCTGGCGAGCCCCGCGCAGGGCGGCACCGGATCGGGACTCGGCGTGACCGCCGCCCGCGCGGTCGGCTACGCGGAGGTGCTCGCCTGGTGGCGTGGCGAGCTCACCGAGGCGGAGGCCAGGGAGGCGATCACTGCGAACACCCGCCGGCTGGCCCGCAAGCAGATGGGCTGGTTCGGGCGCGACCCGCGCGTGCGCTGGCTCGACGCCGCCTCGCCGCACCTCCTGGACGACGCCCTGCAGATCGTGGCCGACGCCGACGCCGGGACCCTGCCGGTTGCCGGTACGGAGCCGGTGCGCCGTAGCCTGGGGTCATGACGCAGCCCGCGACCAGCCCCGAGCCCCTGGCCCCGACACCCGGCACCCTCGCCTTCACCAAGGGCCACGGCACGCAGAACGACTTCGTGCTGATCGCGGACCCCGAGGGCACGCTCGACCTCGGGCCTGCCGACGTCCGCAGGCTCGCCGACCGCCGCGCCGGCATTGGCGGCGACGGCGTCATCCGGCTCGCCCCGACCGCCGTGCTCGCCCGAGCCGGTGAGGAGGCCGCCCAGGAGGTACTGGCGCAGGACCCCACCGCCGAGTGGTTCATGGACTACCGCAACGCCGACGGCTCCGTCGCGGAGATGTGCGGCAACGGCGTGCGCGTCTTCGCGGCGTTCGCCGAGCAGGAGGGGCTCGCCGACCTGTCGACCGGCCCCCTCAGCCTCGGCACCCGCGCGGGCGTCAAGCGTGTCACCAAGGAGCCCGGCGGCTGGTACGCCGTCGACATGGGCCCCTGGTTCCTGCCCGGCGGCGAGTCCGCAGCGGTCGAGGGGTACGACGCGGCGGTCGCGGTCCGCGGCTGGACCGCACCCCGGCCCGCCCTGAGCGTCGACCTCGGCAACCCGCACACCGTCGTCGCCCTCGCGAGCCTCGACGAGCTCGACTCGCTCGAACTCTTCCACGCCCCCGAGGTCGCCCCCCTGCCCCCGCACGGCACCAACGTCGAGCTCGTGGTGCCGCTCGGCGAGGAGGCAGGGCCGGACGGCGTCGTCGGACGCCTCCGCATGCGCGTGCACGAGCGCGGGGTCGGCGAGACGCCGTCGTGCGGCACCGGCGCGTGCGCGGCGGCGCTCGCGGTGCGCACCTGGCAGGCCGGGTCGTCCGGCGACGGCGCTCCCGACACGTGGATCGTCGAGGTGCCGGGCGGCGAGGTGCGGGTCCGCGTCCTGCCGAGCGGCAACGTCGAGCTCGCCGGGCCCGCGGAGCTGGTCTACTCGGGCCACGTCGCCCGGTAGTTGTCAGACACGCCCGCACGTGTCAGACGCACAGGTCACTCCGGTGACCTCTGCGTCTGACAGATGCGCGAAGGTCCGACAGGTCAGCCCGCGACCCGCAGGACGCGGAACCCCTTGGACGACGCCGCCCGCTCGACCGGCAGGCCGAGGGAGTCGGTGATCCAGCGGGCGAGCGAGTCGGAGCCCAGGTTCTTCTGCACCACCAGCCATGCCTCGGCGCCGTCCGCGAGCCGGGGCAGCCATCGCGTCAGCAGGTCGTGCAGCGCCTGCTTGCCCACGCGGATCGGCGGGTTGGACCAGCAGACGTCGAACGTGACGTCCTCCGGCACGTCGTCGGGCAGGGCCGCGCGCACGTTCGTCAGCCCCAGCCGCTCGGCGTTGCGCCGCACCAGGTCGAGGGCCCGCTCGTTGACGTCGACGGCCCACACGGTGGCGTGCGGCGCCGCAAGGGCCAGGGAGATCGTGATGGGTCCCCAGCCGCACCCCAGGTCGAGCAGGTTGCCCGACGGCGGGGGCGCCGGAACCTCGCCCAGCAGCACCGCCGTGCCCTTGTCGACCCCGCCGGGCGAGAAGACCCCTGGCGCCACCTCGACCTCCAGCTCGCGACCGGCGAGGTGGATGGTCCGGGTACGGCGCTCGTCGTCCGAGGCGGGCTGCGCGGTGAAGTAGTGGTCGGTGGACACCGCGTCATCGTAGGCGCTTGCCGCCCGACGTGACCGGTGCCAGCCTTCCGGCATGGAGATCGTGCCGGCCACCCCGGACCGGTGGGACGACGTGCAGACCGTGTTCGGGCTGCGCGGCGGGGCGCACCACTGCCAGTGTCAGCGCATCCGGCTCGGTGACCGGGCCTGGTGGTACCTCTCGGTCGAGGAGCGCGGCCACCACCTGCGCGAACAGCTCGACGCAGGCCCGGACGCGCGGACGACGGGCGCCCTGGTCGCGTACGACGACGGCGAGCCGGCGGGCTGGGTGGCAGTGGCGCCCCGCACGGAGTTCGTCCGGTACCGCGGCAGCCAGGTCCCGTGGGCGGGCCGGCACGAGGACAAGGACGACGACGGTGTGTGGGCGGTCACGTGCTTCGCCGTCCGCGCCGGCTACCGCAAGCACGGCCTGATGTACGAGCTGGCCGCTGCCGCCGTCGAGCACGCCAGGGGGCGCGGCGCCCAGGCCGTCGAGGGTTACCCGATCGTGCCCGACGCGGGGCAGCAGATCTCATGGGGCGAGGTCAACGTCGGGACGCCGGGCCCGTTCGCGGCGGCGGGCCTGGTGGAGGTCAGCCGGCCGACCAAGCGGCGCCGGGTGATGCGGCTGGACTTCTGACGGAAAGACATGGCCGCGGGACTTTCGGCCGTGGGATCCTTGTTGTACAGACGGAAGAACAATCGAGAGTTAGGTAATACATGACCCACACCCCGACAGAGCCCGAGCTCCCCGCAGAGGAGACGCCCGAACTCCGCGAGGTCCAGCCTGATGCCCAGGCGATCGCGAACGATGTCGTGGCACGGGTTCTCGCTCGGGCGGGGACCGCACGTGCCGACGGAACGACCGTGCACACCGCGGCCGACGGTGACCAGCTCGAGCTCGAGGAGCGCACGGCGCTGCGCCGCGTGGCCGGCCTGTCGACCGAGCTGGAGGACGTCACCGAGGTCGAGTACCGCCAGCTTCGTCTGGAGAAGGTGGTGCTCGTCGGCCTGTACTCGGGCGGCGAGCACGCGGCCCGTGACGCGGAGATCTCGCTGCGCGAGCTCGCCGCGCTCGCCGAGACGGCCGGTTCACAGGTGCTGGACGGCATGCTGCAGCGCCGGCAGAAGCCTGACCCCGGCACGTACCTGGGGTCCGGCAAGGCCCTGGAGCTGGCCCAGGTGGTCCTGGCGACCGGCGCCGACACCGTGATCGTCGACAGCGAGCTCGCCCCGTCCCAGCGCCGCGCGCTGGAGGACGTGGTGAAGGTCAAGGTCATCGACCGGACCGCACTGATCCTCGACATCTTCGCGCAGCACGCGAAGTCCCGTGAGGGCAAGGCCCAGGTCGAGCTCGCCCAGCTCGAGTACCTGCTGCCGCGCCTGCGCGGCTGGGGCGAGTCGATGTCCCGCCAGGCCGGTGGCCAGGTGGGTGGCGCGGGAGCCGGCATGGGTTCGCGCGGTCCCGGTGAGACCAAGATCGAGCTGGACCGGCGGCGCATCCGTGACCGGATGGCCAAGCTGCGGCGCGAGATCGCCGCGATGAAGCCGGCCCGCGAGACCAAGCGGCTGAGCCGCAAGCGCAACGCGATCCCCGCGGTCGCCATCGCCGGCTACACGAACGCCGGCAAGTCCTCGCTGCTCAACGCGCTCACGGGCGCGGGAGTGCTCGTCGAGAACGCGCTGTTCGCGACCCTGGACCCGACCGTGCGGCGCACCAGGACCGAGGACGGCCGCATCTACACCTTCACGGACACCGTCGGGTTCGTGCGGCGGCTGCCGACCCAGCTCGTCGAGGCGTTCCGGTCCACGCTGGAGGAGGTCGGCGACGCCGACATCCTGCTGCACGTGGTCGACGCGTCCCACCCGGACCCGGAGGGGCAGATCGCGGCGGTGCGCGAGGTGCTGTCCGAGATCCCGGCGTTCGACAAGGTGCACGAGATCGTCGTGCTGAACAAGGCCGACGTCGCCGACCCGACGGTTGTCGGCCGGATCCAGCGGCGCGAGCGGCACACCGCCGTCGTCTCCGCGCACTCGGGGGAGGGCATCGCCGAGCTGCGGGCCCGGATCGCGGCCGAGCTGCCGCGGCCGGGTATCGAGATCGACCTCGTGGTCCCGTACGAGCGGGGCGACCTGGTGCACCGCGTGCACGAGCATGGTGACATCGACCTGACCGAGCACGTCGCCGCGGGTACCCACCTGCGTGGACGGGTGGACGAGCAGCTCGCCATCGAGCTGAGGCAGGTTGCCGTGGCGTCCTGACGACGGCACCAGAACATGTCAGACGCTCAGGTCACCCGGATGACCTGAGC
>NZ_JBHXBG010000159.1:0-12292 GCF_042726755.1 Promicromonospora sp. NPDC060271
GTCCGCGAGGTAGAGCGGGTGTCCGAGCCTCCCCGGTGTCCCGGGGGGTCGGACACCCGCTCTACCTCGCAGACCCCCTCGCGGGCGGTCAGGCCGGGGTCACCTCGGCGGCCAGCTTCGCGACCAGGACGTCGCCGCCCTTGGTGAGCTGCTGCCCGCGCTCGGAGAACCCGAGGCGGCCGTGGAAGCGCAGCGAACCAGGGTTCGGCGGGTCCAGGTTGACCTCGCAGGTGACGACGTCGCGCCCGGCGGTGCGGGCGGCGTCGAACACCGCGTCGTAGAAGAGCTTGCCGATGCCCCGGCCGCGGGCGCCCTCGCCCACCACTATGCGGTCCACGTACAGGTGGTCCAGCCCGCGCTCCTCGAACCAGGCGTAGTTCTCGCCGGCCCAGTCCTCGCCGCCCTCCAGCGCGACGACGAAGCCGAGCGGGTCAGCGGGCGTCTCGGGGTCGACGGCGACCAGGGCGAGCGACGAGGCGTCGAGCAGCTCGACCATGTCGTCGGCGGGGGTGTCCGGGACGGCCGGGATCGCGGCGTTGTTGAGCGTGACCAGGCGAGAGACGTCGGCGTCGGTGGCAGGGCGCAGCAGGGTGGCCATGGGCATGGCGCGATCACTCCAAGGAGTTCGAGGGGGAGCCCCTGACGTTAGCCGTTTCGCCCGCGCGAGTCTGTGACCTGGGTCAAACAGTGGTTGCGGTCACTCGCGGGCCGAACACGGCAGTGCCGACACGCACGATGGTGGCGCCCTCGGCGATCGCGAGCTCCAGGTCGCCGGTCATGCCCATCGAGAGGTCGACGGCCGCGCTCGTCCCCGGGGCGCCCGACGCGCGGACCTCGTCACGGACGGCCCGCAGCCGCGCGAACCCCGCACGGACCGTGTCCTCGGCCGAGCCGTCCTCCGCCGAGCCGTCCACCGCCGGCTCGGGCAGGCGCGCGCCGATGGTCATGAACCCGGTCAGCCGCAGGCCCGGCAGCGCGGCGACCGCGATCGCGAGCGGTACGGCGTCGCCGGGCCGGACGCCGTACTTGCTCTCCTCACCCGAGACGTTGACCTGCACCATCACGTCCAGGGCGCGGTCACCGGTGCGGCCGTCGCGCACGCAGCGGTCCGAGACGGCCCGGGCGAGCTCCAGCGAGTCGAGCGTCTCCAGGCCCGTCGTGGTGGCCAGCACCTGGTTGATCTTGTTGCGCTGCAGGTGGCCGATCATGTGGACCTCCAGCGCACCGGCCGCCACCTGGTCCGCGACGGCCGGCGCCTTCGCGACCAGTTCCTGCACCCGGTTCTCGCCGATCAGGTCGACGCCGGCCGCCAGCGCCTCGAGCACCGCCTCCGGCGTCTGCGTCTTGGTCGCGACGAGGAGGCGCACCTCCGCCGGGTCGCGTCCGGCGGCGACGGCGGCCGCGCTGACGCGGTCGCGGACGAGCGCGAGGCGTTCGGCGACAGAGGGCTGGGACTGGTCGGGCACGCGGCGAGTCTATTTCGGCGGAGCCGTCCGGCCGCACGTCCGTCCGCCGGCGGTTCAGGGTGGGATCAGGGGGTTTCCCGGTTCCGCGGACCTGCTCCCTGCGGAAGGATGGGACCCATGAAGACGCTGCTGAACATCATCTGGGTCATCTTCGCGGGGTTCGGGCTGTGGCTCGGGTACGTGCTCGCGGGGATCATCTGCTGCCTGCTCATCGTCACCATCCCGTTCGGCATCGCGTCCTTCCGCATCGCGGGGTACGCCCTGTGGCCGTTCGGCCGTGAGGTCGTCGAGAGCCCGCGCTCCGGGGCGTTCGCCCTGATCGGGAACGTCATCTGGGTGATCGTGGCCGGCTGGTGGCTCGCGCTGGGGCACATCGTCACCGCGATCCCGCTCGCCATCTCGATCATCGGTATCCCGATGGCGTGGGCGAACCTCAAGCTCATCCCGGTCTCGCTCATGCCGCTCGGCAAGCAGATCGTCTCCAGCGACGCGCTCCTCCCGACCTACCGCAAGCAGGTGGCCGCCTGACCGAGCACGGCCGCTGACAACGGGGTTGTGTCCGTGTCGGGCGCCCGCAGGGACACAACCCCGTTCTCGCCGGTCGAGCCCGCCGGTCAGTCGCGGGCTATCGGGGACGTCTTGCCGGCCGTCAGGGTCAGCAGGTCCGCCGGGGCCAGGCCGATGTCCAGGCCGCGACGGCCACCGGAGACGTAGACGACGTCGTACGCCTCGGCGGACTCGTCGAGCACCGTGACGTGCCGCGTCTTCTGGCCAAGGGGCGAGATGCCGCCGACCACGTACCCGGTCGCCCGCTCCGCCGCGGCGGGCTCGGCCATCGCGGCCTTCTTGCCGCCCGCCGCCCGTGCCAGGGCCTTGAGGTCCAGCTTGCGGTCCACCGGCACGATGCCGACGACGAGCTTCCCGTCGACGTCGGCCAGCAGGGTCTTGAACACCTGCGGGGCGTCGACGCCTATCGCCTCCGCCGCCTCCAGGCCGTAGCTCAGGTCGCTCGACGGGTCGTGCTCGTAGGGATGCAGGGTGTGCGGCACACCCGCCTTCTCGAGGGCCACGACCGCAGGTGTCCCATGGCTGGCGCGCGCTGTCTTCTTGACCACGACGTGATTGTGCACCCTCCGGCCCGGGGCGGCGCACGGTATTCCGGGGCAATCAGTTAGCGTGGGTAACGTGTTAGCCCTCCTGGTCGTCGCCATCCTCGTCGGGGGCTCCCTCCAACGCGTCGCGGGGATGGGCTTCGGGCTCGTCGCCGGCCCGTTCATCGTGCTCCTCATCGGCCCCGTCGAGGGAGTGCTCTTCGTCAACCTCGCGGGCGCGATGATGGCGCTGCTGGTGCTCGGGCGCACGATCCGCGGCGTCGACTGGCGTCGCTACCGCTGGCTGGTGACGGCGTCGGTACTCGTCAGCGTGCCTGCCGCCCTGCTCGTCCGGGACGCGAGCACGTCCGCGCTCGAGATCGGCATGGGCGCCATCGTGGTGGGTGCGATGGCGCTCGCCCAGGTCACCTCCCGGCTGCGCGGGGCCGAGCGCGCGTTCGCACCGGAGGCGCGCCTGCCGCTGCTGGTCACGGGAGCGGCGGCCGGGTTCGGCAGCGTCGCGGCAGGGATCAGCGGCCCGCCCATCGCCGTCTACTCCGTGCTCGACCGCTGGGACCCGCGGGCGTTCGCTGCGACGGTCCAGCCGATCTTCCTGACCAATGCGATCGCGGCGATGGTGGCGAAGCTCCTGGTCGCCGACGCCACGTTCCCGGACCTTGCGGTGTGGGAGTGGGTGACGGTGCTCGTCGCCCTCGTGGCGTCCGTCGGGCTGGGCGAGCTGCTCGTGGGACGGATCTCGGCGAGCGCCACGCGCAAGGTGCTCGTGACGCTCGCCTACATCGGGGGCCTGGCGACCCTGACCCGCGGCCTCCTCAGCCTCTGACCGTGGTCAGCCCTTCGTGAGCGGCCCGAGGGTCATCGCGGGCTCGCCCGTCGGCGTGAGCCTGGCCGCTCCCAGGTTGCCCACCGTGCAGCTTCCGCTGCGCGGGGCCCCGTTGTTCCACACCTGCCGCAGGCAGTTGCGCATCGCGAGCTGTCCCCAGTAGCTGGGGTGCAGCGACTCCTGGACGAAGTACGGCGAGTCGCCGATCGTGGTGACGGTGCGGACCTGGTTGACCCACTCGGTCCGGTCGACGGCGCCGGGCGACTGCCAGCTCGGCAGGCCCACCTCCTCGTACAGCCCGACGCCCTTCTCGCACAGCCGCTTGCCGTCGAACGCGTGCGTCATGTCAAGTGTGCGGACGTTCGGCAGCCCGACGTCGGACGCGGCACCCAGCAGCGCACCGTTGATGGTGGGCAGCGCGGTGGCGTTGGCCCAGTCGGCGTCCCGGTTCCAGACACCGCACCCGCCGACGGACTGGCGCGTGTAACCGGACTCGGAGTACCGGAAGCCGGAGCCGCTCGGCATGGGCGACGGATAGGTCTGGACCACCAGGGTCCACTGGGAGGTGCTGTACCCGGCGTTGCTCATCGCGGTCGCGACGTTGCCGAGGGCTCCCGCCACCCGGGAGCGGACGGCGGCCACGTTCGCCGCGGTGAAGTTCTCCGCGACGGAGCTGTCGTCGTGACAGTAGTTCTTCCACCACGACGGCGAGGTGAGGAAGTTGACCACGCAGGTCTGGACGGCGCTCGCGAACTCGAAGTCGTTCCCGCCGATCGAGACCACGACCATGCGCACGTTCCTGGTGGCGGCGGCCTCCTGGAGCATGAGGGCCTGGCCCTTGCCCGCCGAGCCGTCGAAGAAGTCGATGCCTGGCTTGAAGTTGGTGCCGGCCGAGGTGGCGGTCCGCGCCCCGCTGCAGGCGAGGTTGAGCCCGTTGACGCCGCCGCCGATGTGGGCCTCGGCGGACGACGCCCGGTGGCAGCGGGCGATGGTCTCGCCGGTGCCGCCCGCGTTGTCGTGGTAGGCGTTCGGGCCGAGCGCGTCGGCGCGCCGGTAGTCGTCGTTCGAGGCGCCGGCCCAGCGGCCGGCCTCCCCGGAGATGTAGGAGTCACCGAGGGTGACGACCCACGGCGTGCCGACCCCGGGGCCGTCGGCGGCCAGGGGTGCCGCGGCTGTGGGTGACGCCGTGGCGACGAGTGCGGCTGGAACGATGAGCGAGAACAGTGTGGTGAGTGCGGCAGGGCGGAAGCGCATGGAAACACTCCTGTCGTCCGGGCCGGGCCAGCGACGTTGCTGACCCTGACTCAATTGACAGAAGCGTACGAAACTTACCTCGAATGGTAAATATTAACCCAAGCGCTGATTTCGGTCAGATCTGCCCGACGCCCAGCACCGTGAGCACCACCTCGCCGGCCTCGTCGCTCGCCGCCAGGTCGACCAGGGCGGTGAAGGCCCAGTCGCGGTTGCCGTCGGCGTCGTCGAGCACCTGCCGGACCCACCAGGTCCCGGCCTCGACGCGGACGGCGTCACCGGCCCCTCCCGGCAGCTCGGCGCCGGGCTCCAGGATCGTCAGCAGCGCGCCCGACCGAGCCTCCGGGCCGAAGCCGACGGCGTCGTCGCCCTGCTCCTCGAACAGCGGGTCGAGCGCGTCCGCCCACGCGTCGGCGTCCCAGCCGCCGCCGAGCGCGGCCAGCGCCCCGTAGGACTCACGCGCGATCAGCTCGACGCGCCGGAACATCGCGTTGCGGACCAGCCGGCGGAACGCCCGCGGGTTGCCGGTGACGGGTCGCGCGGGCGCCTCGGCCCCGGCGTCGGCCAGCTCGCCGTCCGTCACGAGATCGGCGTCGTCGTCCACGGGGTTGGCCAAGCGCTCCCACTCGTCGAGCAAGGAGGAGTCCACACCGCGTACGAGCTCGCCGAGCCACTCGATGATCTCCTGCACCTCCTCGGTGCGGTGCTCGTCGGGGACCACCTGACGCACGGCGCGGTAGGCGTCGGCGAGGTAGCGCAGGACCACGCCCTCGGTGCGCTCCAGGCCGTACACGCTCACGATCTCGGCGAACGTCATGGCCTTCTCGACCATGTCGCGCACAACGGACTTGGGGGAGAGCTCCGCGTCCGCCACCCACGGGTTCGTGCGGCGGTAGGCCTGGAACGCGGGCTCCAGGAGGTCGGCCAGCGGCTTGGGCCACGTGACCTCCTCCAGCAGCTCCATGCGCTCCTCGTACTCCAGCCCCTCGGCCTTCATCGCGGCGACGGCCTCGCCGCGCGCCCGGTTCTGCTGCCCCATGAGCACCTGGCGCGGGTCGTCCAGCGTGGCCTCGATGACGGAGACGACGTCGAGCGCGTGCGTGGGGCTCTCGACGTCGAGCAGGTCCATGGCCGCCAGGGCGAACGGCGACAGGGGCTGGTTCAGCGCGAAGTCGCGAGGGAGGTCCACCATGAGGCGGGCCGACGGGCGGAGCCGGCCCTCGGCGTCCGGCACCCGGACCTTCTCGACGACACCCGCGATCCGCAGCGAGCGGTAGATCCGGAGCGCCTGGCGCACGTGCTCGGCCTGCTGCGTCTCGGTGTCGTGGTTGGCCGTCAGGAGGTGGCGCATGGCGTCGACGGGATCGCCCGCGACGCTCTGCCCCGCTGACTGACCCGCCGACCGGGCCGACGCGCGGGCCAGGACGTTCAGCACCATCGCGTGGTTCACGCGGAACTGGGAGACCAGGGGCTCCGGATCGGCGTCGCGCAGGCGCTCGAAGGTCGCGTCGGTCCAGTTCACGCTGCCCGACGGCGCCTTCTTGCGGACGATCTTCTTCAGCTTCTTCGGGTCGTCGCCCGCCTTGGCCAGGATCTTGCGGTTCTCGATGACGTGCTCGGGCGCCATGACGAGCACCTCGCCCACGGTGTCGTACCCGGCGCGGCCCGCACGGCCCGCGATCTGGTGGAACTCGCGGGCGCTGAGGTGCCGCATGCGCTCGCCGTCGAACTTCACCAGGCTGGTCAGGAGCACCGTGCGGATGGGCACGTTGATGCCGACACCGAGGGTGTCGGTGCCGCAGACGACCTTGAGCAGGCCCTTCTGCGTCAGACGCTCCACGAGGCGGCGGTACTTGGGCAGCATGCCCGCGTGGTGCACGCCCACGCCGTGCCGCAGGAACTTGCTGAGGATCTTGCCGAACCCCGTGCCGAACCGGAAGGCGCCCATCTCCGCGATGATCGCCTCCTTCTCCGACTTGCTGGAGACGTTCATGGACAGCAGGGACTGCGCCCGGTCGACGGCGTCCTTCTGCGTGAAGTGGACCACGTACACCGGCGCGCGGTGGGTCGTGACGAGCTCCTGGATGACGTCCGTGAGCGGTTCGACGACGTAGGAGAACGTGAGCGGCACCGGGCGCTCGGCGCCCGCGACCTCGGCGACGGGCCGGCCGGTGCGCTCCTCGAGGTCCTCGCGCAGGCGGGTCGTGTCGCCGAGGGTGGCGCTCATGAGGATGAACTGGGTGTCCGTGAGCTCCAGCAGCGGCACCTGCCAGGCCCAGCCGCGCTGGGGGTCGCCGTAGTAGTGGAACTCGTCCATGACCACCTGCGAGACGGCGTCGTCCTCGGCGTCCACGCCGCTGCCGCTGCCGCTGTCGCCACGGCGGAGCGCGACGTTCGCGAGAATCTCCGCGGTGCAGCAGATGATGGGGGCGTCCGGGTTGACGGCGGAGTCGCCGGTCATCATGCCGACGTTCTTCGAGCCGAAGGCCGCGACCAGGTCGAAGAACTTCTCGCTGACCAGGGCCTTCAGTGGCGCCGTGTAGTACGTGCGCCCGCCGCGCCCCGACCGGTGGGCGGCCAGGGCGGCGAACTGCGCACCCATGGCGACCATGGACTTGCCGGAGCCCGTCGGCGTCGCGAGCACGACGTGGGAACCCGTCATGACCTCAAGGAGGGCTTCCTCCTGATGCGGGTAGAGCGCGCGCCCACTCCCGGCGGCCCACTCGCTGAAGCTCTCGAACAGGACGTCCGGGTCCGGGTCCTTGCCCGTGGGCGCGGGCAGGTACGGGATCAGCGTCCCGGCGGGCCTCGGGATGGCCGAAGCCGATCTGGGATCGCTGGTGGCGGAGAAGTCTGTCACGGAGGTCGAGGTTGTCGAGGAGGGCGCCGTCATGGTGCTGCCCATTCTTGCAGGCGGGTGAAGCGTGCTGCCCCGCGGCGTCCCTACGCCGTCGCGCCCGACCGCTTCTCGCCGGCCTGGACCGCGACGACACCCGCGAGGATCAGGACGCCGCCCACGAGCTGGACCGGCCGGGGGAGCTCGCCCAGCAGCAGCCAGGCGAAACCGATGGCGGCGACGACCTCGAACAGCCCGACGAAGGAGGACAGGCGGGGGCCGAGGAGGCGGCCGGCGGCGATGCCCGCGACGTAGGCGAACCCGGCCGTCACGATGCCGAGGCCGAGGATCGGCAGCCACCACGGCACCTCCGTGCCCGCATAGACGGGTGACGCCGTGCTGTAGGTCAGCGGCATGATCCCCGTCGCGCCGAGCAGGCCGAGGGCGAGGGCGGCGGTGGTCAGGCCGCCGGCGGCCAGGGCGAGCGGCGGCAGGCCAGTGTCGGGGTTCGCGTTGATGACGAAGTAGGTGGACACGCCGAGCATCGCGACGAGAGCCCAGGCGACGCCCGCTGGGTCGACGGCGGTGGCGCCCGGGTCGCCCGAGACGAGGTCGAGGACCAGGACGAGCCCGACGGCGGCGAGCAGCGTGCCCATGACCGTGGCCCTGGTCGGCCGCTGGCCGTGCCGCAGCCAGAACCAGAGCACCACGGCCGCCGGCGCGGTGTACTCGATGAGGAGGGCCGGGCCGATCGCCATGTACTGCACGGCGGAGAAGTAGGCGAACTGGCACCCCGCGACCGACACCGCGCCGTAGACGGCGATGAGCCCGAGATTGCGCCGCACGGGGCGCCAGTCCCCGCGCAGCGACACGATGCCGAGCGGGAGCACCACCACCGCCGCCAGCACGACACGGGCGAGGACCATGGCGCCCGGGCTCCAGCCGGTGTCGAGCAGCCCGCTCGCGAACACTCCCGACAGGCTGAACGCCGCGGCGGAGAGGCCGGCGAACACGAGGCCGGTGGCCAGCCGCCGGGTGGGCGGTGTGCGGACGGCGTCGGCTCCCGTTGCGACCGAGCCCGCTCCGGTGTCAGGTGTCACAGCGCTCATAGGTCCTGACAGTAGGGGGCGTCGAGATAAGGTGTCAACGTGGTTTTCACTCATGACACCGAGGAAGCGCTCCAGGCCACCGTCGCGCTCGTGAACGCCGCCGAGCCGCCGGTCACGCTCACGACCGTCGCGGAGCTGGACGCGTTCTTCGTCCGGCACGGCTACACCGGGCGGCACGACAGCACCCGCGCCGAGCTCGACGAGGTGCTCGCGCTCCAGGCCCCCCTGCGCGAGCTGCTCACGGCGGACCGGGACGCGGCGGCCCGCCTGGTCAACAAGATGCTGGCGGACGCGGGCGCGGTGCCCCAGCTCGTTCGCCACCCGCCGCTGGACTGGCACATCCACGCGGTGCCCTCGGACGCCCCGCTCGCCACCCGCATCCTCGTGGAGACGGCGATGGCGATGATCGACGTCATCCGTGACGACGAGCTGTCCCGCCTCGCGGTCTGCGCGGACAGCGACTGCGAGGGGATCGTCCTCGACCTCTCCCGCAACCGCTCACGCCGCTACTGCTCCACCACCTGCAGCAACCGCAACGCCCAGGCGGCCCACCGGGCCCGCCGGACTCAGCCCAGGTCCCACAGGAGCCGGTAGTAGGCGACGCGCTCCGGGTCCTCGTCGATCCCGTACGCGTCGTAGACGAGGTGGTCGTAGCCGGACCCGTAGTTCCACTCCAGGCTGTAGGTGGCGACGGCCAGGTCGGCCCAGCGGTCGGCGACCCCGAGCGCACCGAGGTCCACGTGGCCCGCCCAGCCACCGTCGTCGTCGAGCAGCGTGTTGGGCGCGCAGGCGTCACCGTGGCAGACGACCAGCCGGTCGTGGTCCGGTGCGTCGAGGACGCGTGCGCGCGCCTCCGCCGACCAGCCCTCGGAAGGGTGGCCGGCGGCGGCCCGGGCCTCGGCGACGGCGATCCGGTCGTCGATGCTCCAGGTCCACGGGCACTCGTCGACGGGAAGGGCGTCGTGGAGCGCACGCAGCCCGGCGCCGATCGCCCGGGCGGCGGTCTCGGGCTTCGCGAGCCAGCGAGGGTCGACGGCGGAACGCGCGTCGATCGCCAGTGTCGCGAGCCACTCGGCGCCCTCGTCGGCGCCGACCTCGAGCACCTCCGGCACAGGCGTCCAGCGAGCAGCCCACCGCATCCGTGCCGCCTCGCCCGCGAGATCGACACCCTCGATGGTGGCCCGCTCCGAGCGGGGCGCCCACTTCACGAAGTAGGCGGGCCGCTGCAGCGACGTCGGCACCGGGTCGACGCGGAACGTGAGGCCGCCGAGCTCGTTGCTCCAGGCCGGCGTGACGAGCGCTTCGCCGGCGAGCTCCCGCACGACGTCGGGCACGGAGATGTCGTTGGCGGGGATCGTCATGTGGTCAGCGTGCCAGACGTCGTGCGACGCCACGACGTCTTTTCCGGACGCCGCGCCGGGTGGGCCGAGGTGCGTCGGCCGGGCGTCCTCCGAACGATGTACGAGGGCAAAGGGAGATCGTCCGTCCGGCCGACGACGCGGCGGCCAGGTCGCGACAGGGTCGTGGCATGGCTGCCAACACACCACCGAGCACGTCACCCGTGCGGACGCCGGAGCGCGCGCTGCAGAACGTCACGCCGGACAGTGTCACGCCGAGCACCGGCGGCCGGATCGCCGCCCTCGACGTCCTGCGCGGGCTCGCGATCATCGGCACGCTCGCCAGCAACATCTGGATCTTCACGACACCGGGCGGACCCGCCGAGTGGATCTCCGGCGGCGGCTTCGCCACGGCGGATCCGGCGCAGCGGGTGCTGCAGACGCTGGCCAACGGGAAGTTTCTCGGCCTGCTCACCCTGCTGTTCGGGGTGGGTCTGGAGCTGCAGTACCGGTCGATGGTCCGCCGCGGCATGCCGTGGCCGGGCCGCTACGCGCTGCGCGCCGGGATCCTGTTCGTCGAGGGTCTGGTGCACTACATCCTCGTCTTCGAGTTCGACGTCCTGATGGGCTACGCGATCGCGTCCCTCCTGGCGGCGTACCTCATCGGGCGGAGCGACCGGGTGGTGCGGGCCTGGGGCGGCGTGCTGGCAGGGCTCTTCGTGGTGGCGATCGCGGGCGCCACGGCGCTGATGGTCGCGACGGGCGGGTCAGTGGCCGCGTCGGCCGGGGGCGGTGGGGCGCAGGCCGCCGACCCCGCCGTGCTGTCGACGGGGAGCTGGTTCGACCAGGTCCTGCTGCGGCTCGAGTACGTGGCGCTGTTCCGGATCGAGCTGATCCTGATCGTGCCGTCGGCCACCGTGCTGTTCCTGGTCGGCTCGAGGCTCGTGCGTGCGGGTCTGTTCACGACGACCGAGGACGCGGCGCGGCTGCGCCGTCGGCTCGCGTGGGTGGGGCTGGGGGCCGGCGTCCCGCTCAACGCGCTGACCGCGTGGGCCGGGCCGGACTGGTTCCTCGTCGACCGGTACCTGGTCCCGCCGCTGGTGGCCGTCGGCATCCTGGCGCTGGGCACCACCCTCGTCGCGCGGGCCAAGACCTCGGGCGGCCTGCTCCGCCGTGGTGTCGAGGGCGTCGGGCGGACGGCGCTGTCGTGCTACGTGCTGCAGAACGTGCTGGCGTCGGTGCTCTGCTACGACTGGGGGTTCGGGCTCGCGGGTGGCGGACCCTGGCAGGTCATGGCGCTGTGGGCGGGCATATCGCTGACACTGATGGTCCTGGCGCCGCTCTGGCTGCGCCGGTGGCCGCGCGGGCCCATCGAGCTCCTGATGCACCGCGTCTACGACGCGCGCCGCCGGCTCTCCTCGGCGTCCCACAGCGCCCGGTAGTAGACGGTGCGCTCGTGGTCGGGCGCCACGCCGTAGGCGGCGAGCACCAGGGGCTCGAACCCAGGCCCGTAGCGGCGCGTGACGCTCCGCGTGGTCACCGCGAGGTCGGACCAGCGGTCCGCCACGCCGAGGTCGCCGACATCGACGTGGGCCACGAACCGGCCGGCCCGGTCGAGGAGGGTGTTCGGCACGGTGGCGTCACCGTGGCAGACGACCAGCCGGTCGACCGGCGGCGGGACGCCCGGCGCGACGCGGGTCTCGGTAGTGCGGACGAACGGGCACGTGTCCGTGGGGAGCGCGTCGTGGAAGCGGCGCAGGCCGACGCCTATCGCTGTCGCGGACCGCGCTGCCCGGTCGCGCCACCGGGGCTCGATGGCCGACGTCGCCACCGCGCCGCCGGCCTCGACGGCCGCCGTGAGCAGCCACGAGCCGTGCGTGTCCCGGCCGACGTCGAGCACGCGGGGGACGGGGACGAACGAGGCGGCCCACACCAGACGGTCGGCCTCAGCGAGCGGGTCGGCGCAGGCGGCGCCGTGGGGCACCCACTTGAGATACGAGCTCCGGCCGCCGCGCGCCGTCTCGAGCCGGACCGTCAGGCCGCCGTACTCGTTGCGCCACACCGGCACGACCGTCGCCCCGGACCGCAGCCTGTTGGCCAGGTCATGTACGACGGACGGCACTTCGACGGGCGTCGGGCTTATGCCGACGAGCGCGTTCGACACCGCTCCATCGTCCCATAGAGCGGGTGAAAAAGTGCTCCTGAATCCGGGTGGCCGCTGGCACTGGGGAACACGGCCGGCCGGGCGGCGACCCCGTCCCCGAAGGAGCTCTGCCGGCCATGCGGGTGAATCCCTACGCGGATCCCCGTATTTCTTGGCCGGGAGCGTGCGAACGGCCGGTGTCCGACGCTGGACAC
>NZ_JBHXBG010000160.1:0-12255 GCF_042726755.1 Promicromonospora sp. NPDC060271
GCTCCGTCCTGCCCGGCGGTGTCCGTGTACTCACCGAGCACATGCCGGGCCAGCGCTCGGCGACGGTGGGTGCGTGGATCGGCGTCGGCTCGCGGGACGAGACCGACGGCCACTTCGGCTCGACGCACTTCCTGGAGCACCTGCTCTTCAAGGGGACCAAGCGGCGCTCCGCCATGGACATCGCCGAGGCGTTCGACGCCGTCGGCGGTGAGGCGAACGCGGCCACCGGCAAGGAGCACACCTGCTACTACGCACGGGTGCTCGACTCCGACCTGCCGATGGCCGTTGACGTCATCGCCGACATGGTCACCTCCGCGCGCCTGGATGCCGACGAGCTCGAGACCGAGCGCGGCGTCATCCTCGAAGAGCTCGCGATGAACGACGACGACCCGACCGACGTCGTGCACGAGCAGTTCTCCGCCGTCGTCCTGGGCGACCACGCGCTGGGCCGCCCCATCGGCGGCACGCCCGAGACGATCAACGCCGTCCCGCGCGCCGCCGTCTGGGACCACTACCGCTGGAACTACCGGCCGGAGACCCTCGTGGTCACGGCGGCCGGCGGCATCGACCACGACAAGCTCGTGCAGCAGGTCACCCAGGCGCTGACCGACGGCGGCTGGGACCTCGACGCCGCGACGCGCCCGCGGGACCGCCGTCCCGCCACGGAGGACCGCGCCGGTGTGCCGGACGTGGGCGCCGAGCTGACCGTGAAGCGTGCCGTCGAGCAGGCCAACATCATCGTGGGCTCCACCGGTATCTCGGCCACGGACGACCGGCGCTTCGCGCTGTCGGTGCTGAACGCCGTCCTCGGCGGTGGCATGTCGTCCAGGCTGTTCCAGGAGATCCGCGAGAAGCGGGGCCTGGCGTACTCGACCTACTCGTTCGCCTCCGCGCACGGCGGGCTCGGCACGTTCGGCCTGTACGCGGGCTGCGCCGCCGCCAAGGCGGACCAGGTGACCGAGCTGCTGGTCGAGGAGCTGGAGAAGCTCGCGGCCGACGGCATCACCGAGTCCGAGCTGAAGCGGTCGATCGGACAGCTCTCCGGCGGTACCGTGCTCGGGCTGGAGGACTCCGGCTCGCGGATGAGCCGGCTGGGCAAGGCCGAGCTCGTGTACGGCGACCTGCTGTCGCTGGAGGAGTCGCTGGAGCGCATCCAGGCGGTCACGGCGGCAGAGGTCCAGGACCTGGCCCAAGACCTGGCCGCCCGCCCGAGATCGATCGTCCGCGTGGGCCCGTTCGACAACTGACCCGTTGAGTGCTGGGTATTTGTCGATCTGAGCCCTCAGATTCGACAAATACCCAGCACTCAACGCAGAACCAGAGGGTGGTAGAGCGTGAGTGAGATCAAGGTGGCAGTGCTCGGCGCGGCCGGGCGCATGGGTACCCAGACCTGCGCGGCGGTCGAGGCGGCGGACGGCCTCGAGCTGGTCGCCAGGCTCGACCACGGCGACACGATCACCGGCGAGACGCTCGGCGGGGCCGACGTCGCCGTCGACTTCACCGTCCCCGCCGTCACCGAGGCCAACGTGCACGCGGTGCTCGACGCCGGTGCGCACGCGGTGGTCGGCACGACCGGCTGGGACGACGACTCGCGCGCCCGCGTCGCCGCGCACCTCGCCGAGCTGTCGCCCCGGGGGACGGGCGGCACGGGCTCGCTCGGCGTGCTCATCGCCCCGAACTTCGGGCTGTCGGCAGTGCTCGCGATGACGTTCGCCGCCAAGGCCGCCCGGTACTTCGAGTCCGCCGAGGTCATCGAGCTGCACCACCCGAACAAGGTGGACGCTCCGTCCGGGACCGCCAGGCACACGGCCGCGGCGATCGCGACGGCCCGCGCCGAGGCGGGCTTCGGGCCGTCGCCCGACGCGACGGAGACCGGCTGGGAGGCCCGCGGGGCCGACGTCGACGGGGTGCGCGTGCACGCCGTGCGGCTGCGCGGGCTCGTGGCGCACGAGGAGATCCTCTTCGGCAACGAGGGGGAGCAGCTGATCATCCGGCAGGACTCGTTCGACCGGTCCTCGTTCATGCCCGGTGTGCTGCTCGCGATCCGGTCCGTGGTGTCCCGCCCGGGACTGACGGTCGGCCTCGAGCACGTGCTGGACCTGTCGTGAGCGACCCGGCGTCCCGCGGCCCGGGCCGCAAGCTGCCCAAGGGGCTGCCCGGCACACTCGCCGTCACCGCGCTGCTCGCCCTGTACATCTGGCAGATCGCCGGGCGCGGCATCACGATGGTGCGCGCGGGCGAGCCCGTGCTGACCGCCATCGGCCTGGCCGTGCTGATCATCCCGCTGCTGGTCATCGGGCTGATCGTGCGCGAGTACCGGCTCGCCGCGACGGTACAGACCATGGCGGACACGCTGTTCGCCGAGGGGGACCTCCCCGTGGACGACCTGCCCCGGTCACCCGGCGGGCGCATCGACCGGGCGGCCGCCGACGAGGCGTTCGAGCCACGGCGGGCAGCCGTCGAGGCCGCGCCGGAGGACTGGCGCGCCTGGTACCACCTCGCGTTCGCGTACGACGCCTCCGGGGACCGCCGCCGGGCCCGCGAGGCCCTGCGCAAGGCCGCGGGGTTCTACCGCGCCAGGCCCGCTCCGGCCGCGCAGGACTAGCGGGCCGCGCAGGACCGGCCCGCCGGTCCCGCCCCCGCGGACCAGCCCGTCAGAGCGCCCGCAAGCGCTCCACGAGCGGGCCGGCCGCCTCGGCGAGGAACCGGTCCTGGTTGTGGTCGCCCACCTGCACTATCGCGAGGTCGGTGAAGCCCGCGTCCAGGAACGGGCGGGCGCTCTCCGCCAGCTTGTCGAGGTCCGGCCCGCAGGCGATCGACGACGCGACGTCCTCCGGCCGCACGAACTGCGAGGCTCCGGTGAACCCGGCCGGCGTCGGCAGGTCCGCGTTCACCGACCAGCCGCCGCCGAACCAGCGGAACTCCGAGTGGGCGCGCTCTATCGCCTTGTCCTCGTCCGGGTCCCAGCAGATCGGCACCTGCCCGAACACCCGCGATCCGCCCGCGTGCCTGTCGTTCCAGCCCTTGACCACGTCGGCGTCGGGCATCGCCTGGACCAGGTGGTCCGCGAGCGGCGCGAACCGCTCGACCCCGTGCTTGCCCGACAGGGCGACGCCGATCTGGACCCCGGCGTCCGGCACGTCCCAGAGGCGCGCAGAGTCGACCCGGAAGTACTCGCCCTCCCAGGTGACCAGCTCACCCGTGAGCAGCTCGCGGATGATGTGCGTCGCCTCCTCGAGCATGTCCTGCCGGACGGCGATGGCGGGCCAGCCCTCACCGACCACGTGCTCGTTGAGGTTCTCGCCGGAGCCCAGCCCGAGGGTGAACCGGCCGTCGGCCAGGAGCTGGAGCGTCGCCGCCTGCTGCGCCACCACCGCCGGGTGATACCGCATGGTCGGGCAGGTCACGAACGTCATCAGCTCGACCCGGCTCGTCGCCTGGGCCACCGCTCCCAGGAGCACCCACGCGTTCGGGGCGTGTCCCTGCTCGGGGAGCCAGGGGGAGAAGTGGTCGCTGGACAGCTCGAAGTCGAAGCCCGCCTCCTCGGCGGCGACCGCATACCGCAGCAGCTCCCGCGGTCCGCTCTGCTCGGTCATGAGGGTGTACCCGATGTGCATGGTGTGCTCCTTCCCGCGTCGTCCTCACGACGATAGGCAGGAAGGGTTGCCGCTCGCCGCTCGGGTCCCGGGTCGGCCGGCCGATGATTCACCCGGCGTGCGAGAACCGTGGATCCGCGCAAGCATTTCGAGCGTGACCAACCGTCCGCAGCGCCAGCCGTCCCGGCCGCGCGTCGCGCCGGCGCTGGTCCTGGCGTCGATCCTGGCGCTGACGGGCGCGCTGGCCGGATGTGGGCCCGCCGCCACCAGGGCGGACGACGCGGGCGCCCTCGGCAGCGTGTCCGACCACCTCGACGACGCGAGCTCGGCGGTCGCCACGGCGGAGCTGGCCGTGCGGGCGCGCGCGGCCGGCAGGCTGCCGGCGGTGACCGCCGACGCCGCGGTCGGGGACGCCGTCGAGACGGCCACCGGCGCGGTGCACGGCATCGGCACACTGGTCGTCGCGGCCGAGGAAGCCGAACAGGTGCGGGAGGAGGCACTCTCCGCCGCGTCGGCCGCCGTCGGACCGGTCGCCGCCGCACGCACGTGGCTGGGTCAGCCGCCGTCCCCTGCCGACGACGTCCTGCGCGCCCTCGACGACGCCTCCGGCGGGCTCGACGACGCGAGCGGGGCGGTCGAGCAGGCCGCGGCGCGGGCAGAGGCGCGGGCCTCGGCCCGGACCGAGCGGACGGCGCCATGAAGAAGACTCGTCTGCTCACCGTCGCCCTGGGCGTCCTCACCGCGATCGGCGGGTTCCTCGACGCGGGGGACCTGGTGACCAACGCCGTCGTCGGCTCGCGGTTCGGGCTGTCCCTCGCGTGGGTGGTCGTGGTGGGGGTGCTCGGCATCTGCGTGTTCGCGCACATGTCGGGCAAGGTCGCAGCGGTCTCGGGCCGGGCGACGTTCGAGATCATCCGCGAGCGCCTCGGTCCGCGCACCGCCGGGCTGAACCTGGCGGCGAGCCTCGCCGTCACGGTGCTGACCCTCGTCGCGGAGGTGGGTGGCATCGCGCTCGCCCTGCAGCTCGCGAGCAGCGTGGACCACAGGCTCTGGGTCCCCGTGGCGGCGCTGGCGGTGTGGCTCGTCCTGTGGCGCGTGAAGTTCGACGTCATGGAGAACGTCACGGGCCTGCTGGGCCTGGCGCTCGTTGGATTCGCGGTAGCGGTGTTCCTGCTCGGTCCCGACTGGGGCGACCTCGGGGCGCAGCTCGTCCAGCAGGTGCCCGTGCAGGAGAGCGCCGCCGTGTACTGGTACTTCGCCGTCGCGCTGTTCGGCGCGGCGATGACGCCCTACGAGGTCTTCTTCTTCTCGTCCGGCGGCGTCGAGGACCGCTGGACCCCGCAGGACCTCGCGACGTCCCGGCTCAACGTGCTGGTGGGGTTCCCGCTCGGCGGGCTGCTGTCGATAGCGATAGCCGCGTGTGCCGCGATCGTGCTGCTGCCGGAGGGGATCCGGGTCGACTCGATGTCGCAGCTCACCCTGCCGGTCGCGGAGGCGGGCGGGACGCTGCTCGTCGCCGTGGTCATCGTGGGCCTGGTGGCGGCAACGTTCGGCGCGGCGCTGGAGACCGCCCTGTCCACCGGTTACACGCTCTCGCAGTACCTGGGCTGGTCGTGGGGCAAGTTCCGGCGGCCCGCCCGCGCGCCGCGTTTCCACCTGGCGATGATCCTCGCGCTGGTGGTCGCGGTGGGCGTCCTGATGACCAACGTCGACCCGATCGCCGTCACCGAGTACTCGGTGGTGTTCTCCGCGGTGGCCCTGCCCCTGACGTACCTGCCGATCCTGGTCGTCGCGAACGACCCCGAGTACATGGGTGAGCACGTCAACGGACGCGCGATGAACGTGCTGGGCACGGTGTACCTCGTCATCCTCGTCGTGGCCGCCCTGGCCGCGATACCCCTGATGATCGCGACGGAGGCGGGCGGATGAGACGACGCGGCCGAACCGGCCCGCGCGACCTGGCCAGGGAGCCGGAGCCGCGGCAGCCCGGACGGATCCTGGACGCGCGGCTGCACCTGCTGGACCGGCAGGTGCTCGACGTCGACGACGTGCCGGTGTGCACCCTCGACGACATCGAGCTGGAGGCGGTCGACGGCGAGCCCGCCGAGGACGGGCGGATCGACGGCAGCGTGCCCGTCGTGATCGCCGCCCTGCTCACCGGCCCCGTGCTCGGTACGCGCGTCTTCGGCGGCCGCCCGCCCGCCTCACGCTGGTACCGCCTGCCGTGGCGGCACGTGTCCGACGTCGGCACCGCCGTGCGCGTCGGCGTCCACGGGGCCGACCTCGACGCGACCTGGCTGGAGCGCTGGACGCGCGACCACGTCATCGGCCGCATCCCCGGCGGCACGCACGACCCGGAGAGCTCCGGATGACCAGCACGAGGAGACCACGGTGATCGCGTCGGACCTGCTCGACGTCCCGGTGCTCGACGACGCCGGGGCGCACCTCGGCTGGGTGGTCGACCTGCGCTTCGTGCTCGACGGGTCGCCCGGCACGCACCTCGCCGGCGCGCGGCTGCACGGGCTGGTGGTCTCGCCGCGCACCCGCACGTCGTTCCTGGGTTTCGAGCGGTCGGACGTGCGGAGCCCCTGGCCCGTCGCGCCGCTGCTGCGGTGGCTGCACCGGGGCACGTTCCTCGTGCACTGGCCGGACGTCGCCCGGGTGCCTGCCTCGCAGGACGACACGGACCCGGACGGCAGGGCGGTCACGCTCCGCGCCGGCTACCGGCGCTACGAGCCCGGTCTCTGACGGCCGGTGGCTGGTACCGCTGCCCGCCGCGCCCTGCGAGTAGCCGCCGTAGGTGTCAGCCTCTGGTCATGACGACGACCAGCCAAGCAGACCCGGAGACCCGGCTCTCCCGAGCCGTCAGCGGGCGGCTGCTGTACCTGTTCATCCTCGGCGACGTGCTCGGCGCCGGCGTCTACGCCCTGGTGGGGGAGATGGCCGGCGAGGTGGGCGGCCCTGTCTGGCTGCCGCTGCTGGTGGCGCTCGGCCTCGCCCTGCTGACCGCGGGCTCCTACGCCGAGCTGGTCACCAAGTACCCGAGGGCCGGCGGCGCCGCCGTGTTCGCCGAGAGAGCGTTCCGGCGTCCGGTGGTCTCGTTCCTGGTCGGGTTCTCGATGCTCGCCGCGGGTGTTACCAGTGCGGCTGGACTCTCCCTGGCGTTCGCCGGCGACTACTTCGGCACCTTCGTCGACGCGCCGGAAACCCTGGTGGCGGTGCTGTTCCTCGTCGCCGTCGCCGCGCTCAACGCCCGGGGCATCCGGGAGTCGCTGGGCGCGAACGTCGCCATGACGATCATCGAGGTCAGCGGCCTCGTCGTCATCGTCGTCCTCGCGCTCGTCGTGCTCGGCCGGGGCGACGGCGACCTGGGGCGCGTCACGCGGTTCGCCGACGACACCACGCCCGCGCTCGCGGTCCTCTCCGGGGCGATCCTCGCGTACTACTCGTTCGTGGGTTTCGAGACGTCGGCGAACGTGGTCGAGGAGGTCCGGGACGTGCGGCGGGTCTACCCGCGCGCCCTCTTCGGCGCCCTGCTGACGGCCGGAGCGGTCTACGTCGCCGTGGGCCTCGCCGCCGTCGCCGTCGTGGATCCCGAGACGCTCGCGGGCTCCAGCGGGCCCCTGCTCGAGGTGGTAGAGCGGGCCGGGGCGGTTCCAGGGTGGCTGTTCTCCCTGGTTGCCCTGATCGCTGTGGCGAACGGGGCGCTCCTGACCATGATCATGTCGAGCCGGCTCGCCTACGGGATGGCCGAGCAGCGGCTCCTGCCCGCCGCGCTCGGGTGGGTCCTGCCGCGGCGCCGTACGCCCGGCGTCGCGATAGTGGTCACCACGGTCGTCGCCGTTGGGCTGGTCTTCACCGGCGACCTCGCCTCGCTCGCCGAGACGGTGGTCCTGCTCCTCCTGCTGGTCTTCATCAGCACCAATGTGGCGGTGCTCGTGCTGCGCCGGGACCACGTGGAGCACGAGCACTTCCGGGTGGTCACCGTGGTGCCCTGGCTCGGGGTGGCGAGCTGCGTGCTGCTGCTGACGCAGCAGTCGGGCGAGACCTGGCTGCGGGCAGGCGCGCTGCTGCTGCTCGGCCTCATGCTCTACCTCGTGATGCGGATCCTCGGGCGCGGTCCGCAGGCGGCGACGGAATCGTCCGAGGGGCGCTCGGCGACCTGACGATGGCAGCGGCGCGCCCGGGCCGGGGGAGCAGAGACGGCGGTCACCTGCGACCTTGATCACGAAGGGCCCCCGCGGGTAGAGCGCACCGGGAGCCGGTTGGTTGAATTGTCGCCGCTGCGAACAGTGGTGCCTCCTGCGCGGCGTCTCTTCGACCGAAAGCTCCCGTGTTCTTCCCTGCCTTCCTTGGCGTGCGCCCGCGCGCGCCGCGCGTGACCTCCGTATCTCCGAACCCTGCCCCCGATCGCTCCCCGTGGCGTGCGCTACGCCACCCCGCGATGCGCTGGTGGACCGGCGCCAACCTCGTCTCGAGCGCGGGGACGTGGATGCAGCTGACCGTCCAGAACCTCCTCGTCCTGCAGATCACCGGCTCCCCGGCCGCGACGGGCCTCTCGCTGGCCGTCCAGGCCGCCCCCGGGCTGCTCTTCGGCGTCGCCGGCGGTGCGGTCGTGGACCGGTGGCCTCGCAAGGTCGTGGTCGGGGTGAGCCAGGCCGTGCTGGGCGGGATCGCCCTCGGCACCGCCCTGCTGGTCGGGCTCGACGCGCTCAACCTGCCGCTCCTGCTCGTCCTCTCGGCGGTGACCGGTCTGGTGGCAGCGGTCGACGGCCCCGCGACCTCCCTGCTGGGCAACGACCTGGTGCCGTCCGACGACGTGCCCTCCGCCATCGGGCTGGGCTCGGTGACGCACAGCGTGGGCCGGCTGGCCGGTGTGGGCATCGCCGGTGGCCTCGTCGCGCTGACGGGTCCCGCCTCCGCCTACCTGGTCAACGGGCTCTCGTTCCTGGCGGTCGCCGCCCTCGTGCCGTTCCTGCGGGTGCACCGCCGTCCGCTCGTGGACGTCGAACCGCTCGGGCTCACCCTGCGTACCCCGCGGCCGGCCGGTTCACTGGAGGGCATCAGGTACTTCCTCGGCCGCCCCCGCCTCGTCGCCCTCCTGGTGGTGACGGCGGTGAGTGCCGTCTTCGGGCGCAACTACTCCCTGACCCTCGCCGTGCTCGTCACGGGCGCGCTCGCCGGGACCACGCAGGACTTCGCGACGGTCGCCGCGGTCCTGGCCGCCGGCGGCATCGTGGGCGCGTTCCTCGCCGGCCGGCTGCGCAGGCCGACCGTCGGGATCGTGGCGCTGCTCGCTGCTGCGGGGGCACTGCTCCAGGTGTTCGCCGGGCTGTCGCCGACGTTCGCCCTGCTCCTCGTGGTCGTGGCGCCGATGGCGGTGGTGGAGTCGCTCTCCGACACCGCGGGCGCGACCGTGCTGCAGACCGACCCGCCCGACGCCATGCGCGGCCGGGTCCTGGGCGTCTGGCGCAGCGCGAGCACCGCCTGGGGCCTGGCGGGCCCACCGCTGCTCGGCCTGATGATGGAGCTCCTGGGTGTGCGCGCCGCGCTGGTCGTGGGCGGCGCGGTGGTCCTGGCCGCTCTCACGGCGGGTGCGCTCCGGGTGGCGCTTCAGGCGGGGTCGGGCGTCAGGTCGGTCTCCGTGTCCGGGTGGACGTCCGGATGGGTGGGCACCCAGCGCACCAGCACCAGCACCAGCCCGACGACGAGCAGGGCGGCCGTGAGCACGAACGGGTAGGTGCGGTCGATCCCGGAGAGCCAGCCGGAGATCCAGCCGAACGGCGCCGCGGCGAGCATGATGCACGTGCGCTGGAGCGCCATCACCCGCGACCGCTCGGCCTGGTCCACGTGCAGCGCGACGAGCGACTCCGAGAGCATGTACAGCATGCCCGCGCCGAAGCTGTCGAGCAGCAGGCACAGGCCGAGGAACGCGTACGTCGCCGGCGTCGCGCCGCCTTCGGCGGCGGGGATGGCGACCAGCACGACCTGCCCGGCGAGGTGCACCCCGAACCCCAGCAGCGTGGCGCGCCTGAGGTCCACGGCGGTGGTGAGCAGCGGGATGAGCGTGAAGAAGAAGACCACCGACAGCACCGAGCGGACCATCGGGAAGAAGGGCAGCAGCGCGTCCGGCACGTGCAGGTGCTGGCTGGCCACCACCTGCCAGAACGTGCCGTTGACGAGCGTGACCGCCGCCGTCAGCGCGGCAACGGCCAGCGCGAGGAGCGAGCCGCGTGAGCGCAGCAGCAGGCCGAGCGCGCCGCGGTACCCGGCGAGCATGCGCCAGGTGCTGTGCCCGCGGGTGGCGGCCATGCGGATCCGGCCCTGCCGGGTCTCCCGGGACCACAGGTAGAGCCAGACGATCTTCACGGTCATCACGACCGCCGCGTTGACGTACAGGATGCGGACGGCGGGCTCGAGCCCGAGCTGCGCGACCAGGACGGCCGCCAGCGGCGCGAACAGGGCCGAGCAGTCGGCCGCCACCTTGACCAGCGAGTAGATCCGGGTGATCTGGCCCCGTTCGGCGTCCTCGACCATGAGGCAGTCCCACGAGTTCTGCGTGACCTGCAGGGCGCCGTTGACGAGCGACGCCGCGAGGAAGAACCAGAAGTTCTCCGCGAACGCCCACAGCACGCACGGGATCACCCAGGCGATCACGTCGAACCACGCGGTCGTGGCGCGTCGGCCCAGGCGGTCGGTGATGATCCCGCCGGCCAGGCCGAAGAAGACCTGGGAGAGCATCGCGACGGTCGCCAGGAACCCGATCTGCTGGTCGTGCAGGCCGAGCGCCAGCATGAACACCGACGCGTACGGGAGCACGAGGGCCATGGACAGACCCCACAGCGGCTCGGTCCACACGCAGGCGCGAGGGTTGCCACGGAGCTCGACAAAGGTGCGCCAGAGCGGGTTGGGGGTGCGTGTCACCGGGTTAGTGAAGCACCTCGACGGCCTTCCGGTCACGCTGCTTTCAGCAGGCGCCCGCCGGCTGGACCGCACGCTCCATGCACACCAGGTCGTCCCGTTCGTCCCACGACTCGACGGCGGCGAAGCCGAGCCTCTCGTACAGGCTCAGCGCCTCCGTGCGCCACCGCCAGACCGAGAGCGCGACGGTGCCGACGCCGACGGCGGCCGCGTGCGTCAGCGCGGTACCGATCAGCGCCGAGGCGACGCCGTGGCCGCGGTGCTCCGGGACCGTCCAGAGCCGTTTGAGCTCCGTCCGGCCCGCGACGGGGGCCGTCACGACTACGCAGCCCGCCGACCGGTCCCCGCGGCGCGCGACCAGGACGACGTCGTCCGCGAAGGCCGACCGCGGGTCGCTGATCTCCGCCCGGTAGCGGGCGGGCAGCGCGCCCACGTCCGGGACGGCAGCACCCTTCTCCTCCTCGGTCCGCAGGTGGTACGCGGCAAGGAGGGCGCTGAGCCCGAGCTCGGCGGGACAGTCCCGGCCGCGGATGCGGACGATGCTGGTGCCCGTCATTCGGTGAGGCTCGTCCAGCAGTAGAGCCCGTACCCCTGGTCGGCCGCGCGTGCGGCGAGCGCCGCGAGCGGCAGCAGCGCCGCGGTGAGCTGACGCGGCGGGACGGCGGGCGTCGCGGTGGCCTGCCACTCACGGGCCACCCGGGCCAGGCGGGCGGGAGCGGCGGAGGCGAGGTCGTCGGCGAGCGTCTGCGAGACGGTGACGATCCACGGCCCCTCGTCGCCCGCACTGCAGACCAGCGTCCCGTGCCGCGGATCCGCGGTGACCTCGCCGTACGGCCGGCCGGACAGTGCGCCGGCGAGCCCGCCGAGCATCACGAACGGGTCCATCGAGGGCACCGCGACGGCGTCGAAGCGCGGCAGGTCGGTGCGCTGGTCCGGGTCGGCCGGCCCGCCCGGTGTGCGGAGCGCCGTCGCCGCCACCTCGTCGGTAGGTGCGGCGAAGTACTCCGTGCGTATCCCCATGACGCCGATGGTCGCAAGGCCGTGTCACGGGACTGTCACACGGGCGTGAAACCTGCGATTCACTCGGTGGGCAGGCCAGTGGGCAGGCCGGCGGGCACGGCGGCGGACCGGACGCCGCGGCCGTCAGATCGCGGCGGACCAGCGGTGCTCGACGACCTCGCGGACCCCTGTCGCGAGGGTGCGGCTGCGGCCGTCCGCGCCGAGCCCGCTGGACTCCAGGAAGGCGGCTCGCGCGGTGTCGTCCGCGAGCGTCCAGGTGGTCACGCTCTCCGAGCCGTCGGACCGGAGCCGGTCGACGGCGGCCGCGAGCAGGCGGGAACCGTGGCCCGCCCGCTGCGCCTCGGGCAGCACCTCGAGCGACAGCACCTGTCCGGGGGAGACGGCGGCGAACCCCACGACGTCGGGCCCGGCGAGCGCGACGAACACCGCGAACCCGGGGCCGGGCGGCGAGGTGATGGCCGACGACCAGCGTTCCCGCATGGCGGGCACGTCGAGCGCGTCGATGACCCCGTCGCCGAGCACGCCGGTCGCGCGCCACGCGGCGACCTGCACGTCGGTCACGGCGGCCTCGTCGCCGGCGATCGCTGGGCGGACGGATACGTCGGCGGTCTCGCGAAACAGTGCCACCTGACCACCCTAGCCGCCCGGCGGGTCGCCAGGACGACCAGGCACCTGCTGCCAGGCAGGGCTCGATCCTGGCAGCAGGTGCCTGGTCATC
>NZ_JBHXBG010000161.1:0-12226 GCF_042726755.1 Promicromonospora sp. NPDC060271
CCCCCGGGGTTACGGTCGCCCGGAGCCTTTTGAGCGTGAGCCAGTACCGGAACGCCGACGTGCCCGAGTCATGGGTGGAGGTCTTGGGTGTCGGAGCAGCACCGGGGCCCAGGGACCGATTTCGCCGCACCACGACTTGTCGGGCGAACTTCAGACGCAGGACATTCGCTTCGCGCCGGAAGGCGGCGTTCGACGGTCAGTCGGTCTACGACGTCCGAGGGCTCCTGTTGTACTGCTCCAGCGTCGCGTCGTCGGTCGCGACGTTCATCAGATCGAGCACCCAGGGTCCGGAGTCGACGCTGAGTTCCTTGTCGAAGCCCACCCACTTGCCGGTCATGGTGCGGCCTGTTGGATCAACGATGAGCTGCAACGCTCCGTGGTAGACCGCGCCCTGTGCTCTCGTAGGTGTAGTGGCTGTGCCAGACGCCGCCCAAGGAGAGCTGCTCCGGACTGCCCTGGTCAGACTGCTCCTCGTTCGCCAGTTGGCAAGTCTGGCGGAGATCGGCTGTGACGTCGGTGGGCATCGTGGAGTTGCCGTCGGCTGTCCGGCGTCGGCCGCGTGTCAGACTGCCGACATGTCGGTGCCTGCGTTGCTGCTCCCTTCGCCGGTCGAGGTGCTCGACGACGAACGCCTCGACGCGGCCGGCGTGCGGCTTCTGCTCAAACGGGACGACCTGATCCACCCCGACCTGCCCGGCAACAAGTGGCGCAAGCTGAAGTACAACCTCGAAGCCGCGCGAGCCGCCGGTGCTGCGCGGCTGCTGACGTTCGGTGGCGCGTACTCCAACCACATCCGGGCGGTGGCGGCTGCGGGGGCGCTGTACGGGTTCGAGACTGTTGGTGTGATCCGTGGCGAGCCGTATGACCCCCTGAACCCGTCGCTGCAGCTCGCGGTCGATCAGGGCATGCGTCTGACGTATCTGGACCGCCAGACCTATCGTCGGAAGCGCGACCCTGACGTGATCGCAGGTCTCCATGGAGCGTTCGGGGACTTCTACCTGGTTCCCGAGGGCGGCAGCAACGCGCTGGCCGTGCGCGGGTGCGCCGAGCTGGTCGATGAGATCACCGAGGAGTTCGACGTCATCTGCTGTGGTACCGGCACGGGCGGCACGCTGGCGGGCATCGCGGCGGGGCTCAGGTCCGGGCAGCGGGCGATCGGCTTCTCCTCGTTGAAGGGCGGGGAATTCCTGTCCGACGACGTCGCTGCGCTCCAGCGTGCGGCGCTCGGAGAAGTGACCGGGAACTGGGAGATCGAGACGGGTTATCACTTCGGCGGATACGCGAGGTCCACGCCTGAGCTGGCTGCTTTTATCGGCGACTTCGAAGCGCGCCATGGGCTGCGCCTGGACTGGGTGTACGTGGCCAAGATGATGTACGGGATCTATGACCTGGTGGCTCGGGGCCGGTTCACCACAGGAACCACCCTGGTCGCGGTCGTCACTGGTCCTGATTTCGCAGCTTCGAGTCGTTCCTAGTGCTCGCACGCTGATGTGGGGGTCAGCTCCCGTGCTGGGTCAGATCGGATGCAGTCTGGTGTGTCTTTCCCGCGCACGGGGGAGTGAGCCCTCGGTACCTTCGTATGCTGGTTGGACGTTCCCGAGACGAGAGCGGCATGGCCGCTGGTTTCCGTAGGTTGTACACGGCATTGTTGTCGCACGGACATCGCAGGGTGCGGTCCGGTGGATATTCGGACGGCGGGAGCAGGATGAAGCGGCGACGTGACCGGCTTGCCAATCGGCGTCGGGCACTGGGGCTGAGCCAAGAAGCGCTCGCCGAACGGCTCGGGGTCGAGCGCACCACGATCGCTCGGTGGGAGCTGGGCGAGACCCAGCCGTTGGCGTGGTTCCGGCCGCGGCTCGCCGGTGTGCTGAAGGTTTCGGTGGATGACCTGGACGTGATGATCCAGAACGTCGAGGAGCAGTTGGGATCACGTGACCCCCACGCGTCGCGGCTCCGCGTCGCGATCTGCGGCAGCCGGGTCACAGGTGCGGACGAGGCATTGATCGATGCGACGGTTGCGGAGCTCGCTCGTCTGGTCGTGGCGCAGAACCTTGAGGTCAGCCACGGGCCGGTTGGGGTCGGTATCGAGGTCATGACGTATGTGGCGGACCAGTTCCGACCCCCGGGCTTCAGCATGACCGCGGCGCTGTTCGACCACGAGAACGTCGTCCGTGGCGCGGAACTTCTCCTTGTCATTGGCGGTGGATTCGGAACCGCCGCGGAGGTGACGCTCGCCAGACAGGTCGGAAAGACGATCGTGCCATTCCCGCGCACAGGCGGTACCGCGAGCCGTTGTTTCGAGCTGATGCGCGCCGATCCGCGCCATCGTGGTGGACTTGCCGAGTCCGTCCTCGACGAGATCGGGGCCTGTGAGAACTCGGCGCAGTACGGCATGCTCGTCGAGCGCATTGTCTCGATGAAGGTGGGGGCCTGAAATTGACCAGCCGACCGTACGTCGTGCTATCCGTGGCTGCGAGCCTCGATGGGTATATCGACGACGCGACGCCCGACCGCTTGCTGTTGTCCAACGACGAGGACTTCGACCGAGTCGACAGTGTGCGCGCCGGAGTCGATGCGATTCTCGTCGGGGCCAGCACCATCCGGGCTGACAACCCTCGCCTGATGGTCCGGTCCGAGGAGCGCCGGGCCAAGCGAGTCGGGGAAGGGCAGCCGGAGTCCCCGATCAAGGTCACGATCACGGCCAGTGGAGACATCGATCCGGAGGCGAAGTTCTTCGCGACCGGAGCCATCGACAAGGTCGTGTACACAACAGCCGCTATCGCACCGGCACTCGCCAACCGGATGGGTTCAGCCGCCACCGTCGTCGGACTTGGGGACGAGGTGGGTCCTGCTGATGTCCTGGCCGATCTGGCGGCGCGCGGCGTGGAACGGCTGATGATCGAGGGCGGCGGAACCATCCACACGATGTTCCTGTCCGCTGGGCTGGTGGACGAGCTGCATGTTGTCTTCGCGCCATTCTTCGTCGGCGACGCCGGCGCACCCCGCTTCGTCAGTCCCGCCGCTTTCCCCCAGGACAGCAAGCACCGGATGATCCTTGCCGAGGCGCAGGCCATCGGTGACTGCGTCCTTCTGCGATATCTCCCGCAGCGATGAGCGAAACCTCCGAGTCCCGGGACAGGGAGCTTCTTGAGCAGGCCATCGCCTTGGCGTGGCGGTGCCCGCCGTCCGAGACGGCATTCTCGGTTGGTGCGATGGTCGTGGCCGACGACGGAACGGTGCTCGGTACGGGGTGGTCGCGCAAGAGCGACCCCCACGAGCACGCTGAGGAAGCAGCGCTCGCGGATGTTGCCGAGGCGGATCGCGATCGACTTGCTACCGCCACGATCTATACCTCGCTCGAACCCTGCAGCACGCGCGCCTCACGCCCGGTCACCTGCACCCAGCACATCTTGCAAGCGGGTATTCCGCGGATCGTGTTCGCGTGGCGTGAGCCGGACCTGTTCGTCGACTGCGTCGGTGCTGAGACGCTGCGTGCCGCCGGCCGCGAGGTGCATGAGCTGGCCGACCTGGCCGCTGCGGCGCGGGAACCCAATTCGCACCTGGTGCCCGCCAGTTTCGAAGCCGCCGATACCGATGGACCAGCCGGTGAGTGACCCGGCAGAGGTTTCGTCCGGACCGAGCGAGGTATTCGAGCGGCAGATGGGCGCCGACCTGCTCCCGATAGAGGTCGCTGTCGTTGGCGTTGCCAACGTCGACATCGTCACCCGGGTCGAACACTTGCCGCAGGAGGGGCAGACCGTCTTCGGTGACCGACTCGAGATCCTCCCCGGCGGTAAGGGCTTGAATCAAGCTATTGCCGTGGCCAGGCAGGGTGGTCGCGCGGCGTTGGTGGCGAACGCGGGCGATGATCCCTGGGGCCGGCGACTGCTGGATTCACTTCTTCACGCAGGTGTCGAGGTGAGCGCCTTCCAACTGATCGCTGACGACACCACCGCTGGCGTGCTCATTCAGATTCCTGCCAGCGGCGATAGTGCAGTCACCGTGACACGGGCGAGAAGAACGCTTCACTCGATCGAAGACGTCGAACGAGCAAGTGCACTCCTGGCCGAGGCGACCGTGACGATCGTCCAGTTGGAACTTGATCTGCCTGTCATCGAGCTCGCGGTTGCGTGCGCGGCCGGGCCCGTCATCGGCATGCTGGTGCCCAGCGAACCGTTACCCCGGAACGCGCTGGAACGGCTCGACCTGCTGGTCGTCAATGCGGCGGAGGCCGCCCAGATCGTCGGTGGCGTCACGCCACGCACCGCGAAAGCGGCACGTCGCTGTGCCGAAGCTCTTCGTGAGATGGGGCCGTCCTCGGCCGTGGTCACGATGGGCGCAGCGGGCGCGGCGTACGCGTCTGAAGACGAGGACGGCTTCGTGGCGGCGCCAAGAGTCGAGGTCATCGACACCACTGGCGGCGGTGACGCTCTGCTCGGGGCGCTCGCGCTTGCCCTGAGCCGCGGGGCGTCACTGCCGCAAGCGCTCCGGCTTGGTGTGCTCGCCGGATCTCAGGCGGTTCAAAGTGTCGGCGCCTCGTGAGGTTTCCAGCGCACAGAGCGAGACCTTGTGGGTCGCGACAGTCAAGACTGTTCCCGCCTGCCTGGTCACGCACACCGGGAAGCAGCTGACGTCCGGGTGCTCGCACGGTCGCCGATCAAGCGACCGCCGTCTCTGACGGCCCCGGGCCGGTGGCTTTGTGCTGCCCTGACGACGCTCCCGCTCCGCGAACGAGGCGGTATCCGTGCAGGTCAGATGCGTGATGCGACAGTGCTGCTACATCCCTGCGGCATTGCTGCGATGGGTTTGGGCATCCGTCTCGGATTCGATGGGGGCAAGCGGGCAGGCGATGTTCCGGGCTGAACCGTCGCCCTGCCTGCGGCAAGTTCCGCTGTTCAGACACCTCACCAGAAGGAGTACGCGATGGAGACCAAGCCTTCGGACGTTCCCACCGACGTTGAGACCGTGACCGTCGAGCCCCCGGTGGTGACCGATCTGGGCAGCCTCACGCGGCTGACGCTCGGTCAGGGCAAGAACGACACGGCCGATATGAAGAAGTACTACTACTGACCGACTGGCGCCGACGAGACGGGAGGCCTGACCCGATGCGTAGTTTCGGTGGATCGATCACGACGGGAGCGGGCCTCCCGTCCCGACCGGCGGGCAGTCGTGTGCTGCAGTCCCGGTATGCAGCGATGTGGTTGCTAGGTGACTGGCCGGACAGCCAGGTCCGCATCCTCGATGGCCCGGACTGGTGGTGTGTCGTGCTCGGTGATGTCACGTGCGGGGACAAGGAGCTGGCTCAGCAAGCGCGCCGGTTCGCCGCCAGGCTGGAGACTGAGCCGTTGATCGACCGGGGTGGGAACAGCCACGTCGTCTGGGCGGACGCGCGCCGGGTCATCGCCACCGGTGACGTCGCTGGTACTCGCCTCGTGTTCCATGTGGTGCAAGACCGGACAGCTCATTTTGCCTCGTCGTCGCATGTGTTGGCTGATCTGCTTGGCACGGGCGTCGATCCGGGTTGGTTGGCACTACGCCTCTCGTGCCCGGACATCGTCCCGCTCTCGACGCGGTCGGCTTACGAAGGCGTAGCGGCAGTGCCACCGAGCACCATGCTTGTCCTGCGGTCCGGTGAACCGCCGGCGATCGTCGACCGGCCGCAGCAGGATCCGAAATCGAGCCTTGTTGGCGGCGGTGAACGCGTTCGGGAAGCTCTGCGTGCCGCGGTCCATGCACGGCTTTCCGGGGGCGTGACAGCAGATCTTTCGGGTGGTCTGGACTCGAGCTCTGTCGCAGCGCTTGCCGCGCCTGCCGTCCCGCTGATCGGGCTGACTCTCGATTCGGGGCAGGCCGGCAACGAGGACCTGGCGCATGCCAAGCGGATCGCCGGGACGCTGCCGATGCTCCGGCACGAGGTCCGGCAGATTCCTGACGCGGTCCTTCCCTACACGGACCTTGACCTGGTTCCGCATACCGACGAGCCGTGGTCTGACGCCGTCTTGTATGCCCGCACCCGGTGGTGGCACCACCAACTCCAGGACCTCGGATCAGCGGTGCACCTGACCGGCGACGGCGGTGACGCCGTCCTGTCCGGATCGCTGGCCTATCTCGCAGACCTCAGCCGGAACCTGCCGCGACTCGTGCACGAAGCGCGAGCCTGGGCACAACTTCGAACCAGCGCACCGTTGCCAATCCTTGTTGCCGCCGTTCAGCTTGCTGGGTCGTCGGAGCGGTCGGCGTTGCGGCGGACAGCCCGTGAGCTCAGCACTGGACGATCCCCGCGGCGGGGAGCGGCCGGACGGCTGCGGTGGTTCGGAGCGCCCGACGCCGCCTGGCTCACTGCCGAGGGGCGCCGCATTGCCGCCGAGTGCATTTCCATGCCCGGCCATCCGGCAGCGGACAGGACAACGGTTGGTGACCGTATCGCCCGGAACGCGGTTCTCTCGTTCGGCCGGGACCACCGCATCGACCTGGAGATAGCCGAGACCCACGGCATGCGTCAGATGGCGCCGTTCATGACTGATGCCGTAGTGCGCGCGTGCCTGTCCGTACCGGTACGGCAACGTACCAGCGCATTCGTGGCCAAGCCTCTGTTGCGGACAGCCCTGCACGAGCACGTTCCCGCTCTGGTCCTTGACCGGTCCACCAAAGGCGACTACACCGCACTGCACTACGCCGGTCTCGCCCGCAACGCCAGCGACCTGCGCCGCGTGTTCGCTGACTCGCGGCTTGTTGAGTCCGGACTCCTCGACTACCGGTACGCCCGGTCGGTGCTTGACCGGGCGGCCCAGGGTGCGGACGTCCGGCATGCTGCTCTCAACGACGTCATCGCTACCGAGGTCTGGCTTCGAACCGATGCCATGCGTTCCCGAGTTTCCTGGACCACCGGAGAGGACACAGCAGATGACGCTCCGCTACCGACTCGCCGATCACGTTACGTCCACACCGACGCCTGACGGTGGCAGCGTGCTGACTGATGTCGCTCGTAACCGTGCCTACGCCCTGAACCCCACCGCCGCCGCATTTCTCACCACACTCGTGGAGGGAGCTGGCGGTCAGATGCCGAGCATCGTCGAGCGCATCGCGCGACAGGACTACGCGCAGGCAGTGTCCTGGGCCGAAGGTCTGCGGGCCACCCTCGTGCGCGGGCACCTCATCCAGGAGGCAGAAGCATGAGCGTCACCATGGCTGCTCCGGACGCCGTGCGAAAGCCCCGTTCCCAGAGTGCCCTGCCCTTCATGCTTCTGGTGCTCGTGATCGCGACCCTACGGCTCCTGCCTCTTCGCGCCGCCCTGGGGGCAACCGCGCATCTCAACAGTCGCGCGCGTGAGGCGGCGACTTCGTACGACGCCCTCGCCGCCGTACTGGCTGCTCGCCGTGCTGCCGCCTGGTGGCCCGGCCGGGCGGCATGCCTGGAGATCGCCCTGACTGCGACATGGCTGGCCGCACTGCGCGGACGAGCCGTCACGTGGTGCCACGGCGTTCAGGTCCACCCGTACACCTTCCACGCATGGGTCGAAGCCGATGGGGTACCTGTCGGTGAACCCGCGACCACGTCCACTTTTCTGCGCACCATGTCGATCCCTGCTCGGGCTCGAACTGGTCCGACCCGAAGGAGCCACCCATGACCACCGCTGTTGCCGATGCTGTTGCCGCTGTCGACTACGACCACTTCGTGACTGAGCCTGACGGGTCCGCGCTCCCGCAGTCGTCGAGTGTCACGTCAATCCAGCAGATGCTTGAGGACCTCGATGTCCGGCCCGGACACCGGGTGCTGGAGATCGGCACCGGCTCTGGCTACACGACTGGGCTGCTCGCCAACCTCGCCGGCCCAGACGGGCTTGTGCGGTCGGTCGAGGTGTTAGCCGACCTCATACCCCGCGCCCAGGCGCGCCTTCAGACGGCCGGAGTCACGACCGCGACCGTGACCAACGGCGACGGGTACGCGGGCGACCCGGCCGGAGCGCCGTACGACCGTGTCGTCGCGTGGGCCACCCCGCATGTGATCCCGTCGACCTGGATCGACCAGATCGCTCAGGACGCGGTGATCGTTGCGCCGGTCAAGGTCGCGCGCCTCGCCAGGGCGCACGCGATCGTGACCGTCACTGTTGCTGGGGGCCGCCCCTCGGCTGTCTCGGCGCGGCCCGGTGGGTACATCGAGATGCACCCCGAGCCCGTCACCGTCTTCGGGCTGCCGCTGCGGTATGTCGACGCGTCCCATGTTCCTGATGGCGCGGAACCGTGGTGGTTCAGCAGCCCGGCGCTGCGCGAGGTCCCGGGCGCGCCCAGCCAGATCCTGGACCGGCTCAGGTCTGACCACCTCGCCTCAGCCACACCCCTGACCACGGCCGAGGATCTCGACGACTTCACGGCATGGCTGTACGCCACAGCCCCCGCCGAACTGGCCACAGCTGGGCTCTCCGACCGCTTTTCCGGCATCGGCGCGGCCACGGAGCACGGCGCCGCGTTCCTTACAGAAGACGAGCTCGTCGCCGTGGGAAGCCCTGACGTGGTCCGCACCCTCACCCTGTGGATCGAACGGTGGCGGGACGCGGGACAGCCAGGCTGGTCCGGTATCGCGGGCGTCGTCGTCCCGAATTCCGAGGGCTGGAGAGTTCGACTGACGCTCCAGCTGCCCGCCATCGCGGACCTCAAGTTCTGAGCGAGCCGCAGGGGGTGAGCGACGGTCGAGGAGACGTGGGCTGTTTGTCCCGACAAGCAACCTCGCTCCTGCCCACTGCGTTCCAGCCAGCGTGACCCCGAGCCAGAAGCGGCGCCGCCGATGAACCATCAGGACACTCTCCAGAACCGCACGATGCTGGCGGCGCTCGACATCGACGGCACCCTCGCCCAGTCAGGCACGACGCAGATCGCGCCGACGGTCAAGGCCGCGGTCGCTCGCTTCCGGGCAGACGGGCACCACGTGGTGCTGGCCTCGGGACGATCCCTGGTCGGGGTCCTGCCCATCGCCGCGGAGCTCGACCTGACCGACGAGTGGGTGATCGCGTCCAACGGCGCGGTCACCGCGCGGCTCGACTCCCGGGTGCCACGCGGCTACGAGCTCGAAGACGTGCGGAACTTCGACCCGGGGCCGGTTGTCCGGCTCGCGCGAACCATGCTTCCGGGCGTGCGGGTCGGCGCCGAACGGGTCGGGTGGGGCTACGACGTCACGCATCTCTTCCCGACAGGGCAGCTCAACGGCGCCCAGCAGATCGTCCCGGCCGCATTGCTGGGGGAGCGGTCCACGACACGACTCGTCCTGCGCGGTCCGGGCGTCAGTGCCCTTGTCGATCCCGTGCGTGCGGCTGGTCTCACTGCTCTTCTGACGGAGCCGGACTGGGTGGATGTCACTGCCCCCGGCCTGAGCAAGGCGAGCGCCCTGGAGAAGGTGCGGGCCAACCTGGGTATAGACCCGTTGCGGACCCTGGCGATCGGCGACGGCGAGAACGACCTGGAGATGCTGCGGTGGGCGGCCCGCGGTGTAGCTATGGGGCACGCCTCGGCCTCGGTGCGGGCGGCGGCTGACGAGGTCACCGGAAGCCTTGGCCAGCATGGGGTCGCTACCGCGCTGGACACACTCCAGCGTGGGGCGACGTCGGACAGCGGTAACGAGTGCGACGGACCGATCTGACGGCCCCAGGCTTCAGACGACCGCAACCCCCGGAGGTTACGGTCGCCTGAAGCCTTTTGAACGTGAGTCAGTGCCGGAGCGCCCAAGTGCCCGAGCGATGGGGGAAGGTCTCGCCGAACCGACCTGCACCGTCCGGCGGTAGACTCCTGGTTCTCCGGCAATCAAGCCGGGCGACGACCATGCCCGCGATGGTTCGCGGAGACGACCGGCAGCGTGTCACCATCGGCGTGAGCGCGTGGCCGCAGGCGGGGACGCCGCGCGGTGAACCGGCGGCCGATCGGAGCGTCCTGGCCGGGGCCACCTGCCCCACGGGCCGGCTGTCCGACGTCCGACCGGTCCTCGGCGTGGGCGTAGCTCGTGGCGCCGCGGTCGCGTACGGATGCAGCGAAGGAGTAGATGTGGCACCACCAGGCCAACGCCGGTCCGGTCGCACGCGGACCGGGTCCGGCGGCCAGCGCCGCCGCGCACAGCGGCCCGCCGAGCAGGGGATGATCCCGGTGCTCGCGGAGGTCGCCCGCGAGGTCGACGGCGCGGTGCGGAGACCGCCGACGCGCCCGGCGGTCCGCACGAAGTTCCAGGTCGTCGCGCTGCTCATGCGGGAGGAACGGGCCCGGACCAAGGCCGACGACGACCTGAGCGACGCCAAGCGGAACCAGCAGCTCAAGCGGCTCGACGAGGTCGCGACGCTGCTGGCGAGGATCGCCGCCCGGGACACGTCGCTGCTCGAGCTGCTCGCCGAGGACGCCAAGGTCTCCGACGCGGCACGTGCCTACAAGGCGACCGTGATGCGCGCCGGCGGCCTGGAGCCGCCGGAGGAGCCGCCCGCCCCGCCGGCCGCGCCGCCGCCCGGTGCCGAGAAGCGCGTGGTGCCCCGCTCGGTGATCTCCCGCCAGCTCGCGAACCCGTTCCTCGCCCCGGACTTCGAGGCCGCGGCCGAGCGGGTGGCGCCGAAGGTCCGCCGGCTGGCCGGCTGGGAGCTGCTCGAGCCGCTGTTCCGGTCCTTCGAGTACGCCGGCGCCGGTGCACCCGCCTGCATGCCACTGCCCGAGCCCCGCTCGCTGTCCGCCCGCCACGGCCGGCAGCTCATGCGGCACCAGGCCCAGGTCGTCGAGGCCACCGCACGCGGGCACCGCACCTTCCTGCTCGCCGACGAGCCAGGGCTCGGCAAGACCGCCCAGGCGCTGCTCGCCGCCCAGGCGGCGGACGCCTACCCGCTGCTCGTCGTCGCACCCAACGTGGTCAAGACGAACTGGGCGCACGAGGTCGGGATGTGGACGCCGCAGCGCCGGGCGACCGTGGTCCATGGCGACGGCGAGCAGATCGACGGGTTCGCGGACGTCGTGATCGTGAACTACGAGCTCCTGGACCGGCATGTCGGCTGGCTCGGCGACCTCGGCTTTCGCGGCATGGTCGTCGACGAGGCGCACTTCATCAAGAACAAGGGCTCCCAGCGCTCCCAGCACGTGCTCTCCGTCTCGGAGCGGATCCGCGCCCGGACCGCGCGGCCCCTCCTGATGGCGCTCACGGGCACCCCGCTCATCAACGATATCGAGGACTTCCGGGCGATCTGGCAGTTCCTCGGCTGGATCGACGACACGAAACCGCTGGCCTCGCTGCTGACCGCCCTCGAGGGCAACGAGCTCACGCCTGCCGACCCCGGGTTCTACGCCGCCGCCCGGACCACCGTGATCGACATGGGCATCGTGCGCCGCCGCAAGGCCGACGTCGTCGCCGACATCCCCGCCCGCCGGGTGGCGGACCTGCCGGTCGAGCTCGACAGCGCGGCGGGACGCTCGATCCGGGCCGCGGAGACCGCGCTCGCCGAGCGTCTGGTGAGCCGCTACCGGTCCGCCGTGCAGGCGCGCGCGGAGAGCTCGGTCACGGACGACGTCGTCGTGGACGGGGTCGACCTCGACCTCGCGCGCCGGGTCGCGGCGGCAGAGCTGAAGGACTCGAGCTCGCGGGCCGACGGCGAGAACGTGTTCAGCATGGTCCGCCGGATCGGCCAGGCGAAGGCCGGGCTGGCCGCCGACTACGCCGCACAGCTCGCCCGCAACGTCGGCAAGGTCGTGTTCTTCGCCAAGCACGTCGACGTCATGGACCAGGCAGAGCAGACCTTCGCGGACCGCGGCATCGGCTTCGCCTCGATCCGCGGTGACCAGACGCCGAGGACGCGCGAGAAGAACATCGCGGCGTTCACGAGCGACCCCTCCGTTTCGATAGCGGTCTGCTCCCTGACGGCCGCCGGCGTGGGGCTGAACCTCCAGGTCGCCTCCAACCTGGTGCTGGCCGAGCTGTCCTGGACTTACGCCGAGCAGACCCAGGCCATCGACCGGATCCACCGGATCGGCCAGGCCGAACCGGTCACCGCCTGGCGGATCATCGCCGCCCAGACAATCGACTCCACCATCGCGGAGCTGATCGACAGCAAGTCCTCTCTGGCCGCCAGGGCACTGGACGGCGCGGGGGACGACGACGTCGCATCCTCCACCGACGTCCAGCTCGAAGCGCTCGTCACGCTCCTCACCGACGCGCTTCGCTAGAGCCAGGCGGGTGGTCGGCAGAATGTCAGGTGATCGGCAGTCCGGATTACCG
>NZ_JBHXBG010000162.1:0-12105 GCF_042726755.1 Promicromonospora sp. NPDC060271
CGGTGTCACCGTGCGGAAGCAGGACAGGCGCTCTACTTCGCGGTCCCGAAGGTCAGGCCTGCGGCGGGCGCGTCATCGAGAGGACGTCGAGGGCCGTGTCGAGCTGCGCCTCGGTGACCTCGCCACGCTCGACGAACCCGAGGTCGATCACGGCCTGCCGCACGGTGATGCCCTCCTTGACGGCGTGCTTGGCGACCTTGGCCGCTGCCTCGTAGCCGATGGCCCGGTTGAGCGGCGTGACGATCGACGGGGACGACTCGGCCAGCGCGCGGGCACGCTCGACGTTCGCCGTGATGCCGACGATGGTCTTGTCCGCCAGCACGCGCGACGAGTTGGACAGCAGCCGGATCGACTCCAGCACACCCTGGGCGATCACCGGGATCTGCACGTTGAGCTCGAACGACCCGGACGCACCTGCCCACGCCACGGTCGCGTCGTTGCCGATGACACGCGCGCACACCATGAGCACGGCCTCGGGGATGACCGGGTTGACCTTGCCCGGCATGATCGAGGAGCCCGGCTGCAGGTCGGGCAGCGCGATCTCGCCGAGGCCCGTGTTGGGGCCTGAGCCCATCCAGCGCAGGTCGTTGCAGATCTTCGTCAGCGAGACCGCGATGGTGCGCAGCGCACCCGACAGCTCGACCAGGCCGTCGCGGGCCGACTGCGCCTCGAAGTGGTCGCGGGCCTCGGTCAGCGGCAGGCCGGTGTCCTCGGCGAGCAGGGCGATGACCCGCTGCGGGAAGCCGGCCGGGGTGTTGATACCGGTGCCGACGGCGGTGCCGCCCAGCGGCACCTCGGCGGCACGCGGGAGCGCAGACCGCAGCCGCTCGACGCCGTAGCGGACGGCGGCGGCGTATCCGCCGAACTCCTGGCCCAGCGTGACCGGGGTGGCGTCCATGAGGTGCGTCCGCCCGGACTTGACGACCTCCGCGTACTCCACGGACTTCGCCTGGAGCGCCTCCGCCAGGTAGGTGAGCGCGGGGATCAGGTCGTTCACGACGCCGGAGGTCGCCGCGACGTGCACGGACGTCGGGAAGACGTCGTTCGACGACTGCGACGCGTTGACGTGGTCGTTCGGGTGCACGTCCTTGCCGAGCGCGGCGGTGGCGAGCGTCGCGAGGACCTCGTTCGTGTTCATGTTCGACGACGTGCCCGAACCGGTCTGGAAGACGTCGATCGGGAAGTGGCCGTCGTGCTTGCCGGAGGCGACCTCGTCCGCGGCAGCGACGATCGCCTCGGCGATGTCCTTGTCGAGCACGCCGAGCTCCGCGTTCGCGGTGGCGGCGGCCTTCTTCACGCGGGCGAGGGCCTCGATGTGCGAACGCTCGAGGGGCGTGCCGGAGATCGGGAAGTTCTCGACGGCACGCTGCGTCTGGGCGCGGTAGAGGGCGTTCTTCGGGACGCGCACCTCACCCATGGTGTCGTGCTCGATACGGAACTCGGTGTCGCCGGACGGGACGACGGTGTCAGCAGTCATGGTTCTATCGTGCCGCAGCCGCGCCCCGCCGACGCACCCGAGCACGTGACTCCTGTCACCCCGGCCGGCGCCGCGCCCGTCAGTCGGTCCGGGACAGAGCCGCGGGAAGCTCGCCGACGTCCCCGATCACGTTGACCATGCGTGCGCTGCCCTCCGCGAGGTCGTACTCGAGACCGACCACCGCACACCTGCCCTCCTCGACCGCCTTGGCCAGACCTGCCGAGTAGCTGTGCAGCATCCCGACGGTGTGCTTGACGTGCTCGCGGCGCAGCACGTTCTGGTCGGCGAGCGCGGCCATCGCCGTGGCCGGGTCCCCTGACGTGATGCTGACGATCGACGGGATGACGCGGTCCACCACCGCACGCACGAACCCGCCGGGCTGCTCACCCGTCGCGAGCGTGTGCGCGGCGGCAGCCACCGCACCGCACGAGTCGTGGCCCAGCACGACGACGAGCGACGCGCCGAGGACGTCGACCCCGTACTCGATGGAGCCGATCACCGTGGTGTCCAGGACGTGTCCGGCCGTGCGGACCACGAACACGTCGCCGAGCCCCTGGTCGAAGATGATCTCCGCGGCGACCCGGGAGTCCGAGCAGCCGAAGATCACGGTGTGCGGGTGCTGCGCGGCCTGGAGCTCGCGTCGCCGGGCCGCGCCCTGGGACGGGTGGGCCGGAGCGTCCGCGACGAAGCGGTCGTTGCCTGAGCGCAGCAGCGCCCAGGCGTCACGCGGGCTGAGCCGCTCTGGTACTGCGGTCATCGGTTTACCTCCTCACGGCGGGGCGGGTTGGCTCCCGCCCGGGACACGGTGATGGCCGCTACGGCGACACAACCGTCCAGCACCCGCTGCACGGTCGCGACGTCGACGGCGCCCAGCGCTCCGCGCCGGTCGGCGCCGAGCAGGTCGTGCTGCCACAGGCCGTCGATCAGCGCGCCCATGAACGAGTCGCCGGCACCCACGGTGTCGACCACCTCGACCGGCGGGGCGACCGCCTCGACCACACCGGCGTCGGACACGGCGACCGCGCCCTTGCCGCCGAACGTGACCACGACCAGCGCGGGTGTGCCGCGCTGCCAGTCGCGTGCGACGGCGACGGGGTCGGTGCCGGGGTAGAGCCAGCCCAGGTCCTCGTCGCTCACCTTCACCACGTCGGAGAGCTGCACGAGCGCCTCGACGCGGGGCCGCACCTCCTCGGCGGGGCCCATGATCGCTGGTCGCGCGTTCGGGTCGTACGTGGTGGTCGACGTCGTCCGCGCCGCCTCGAGGACCTGCCGCACCTCGGTGGCGCCCGGTTCGAGGATCGCCGCGATCGAACCCGTGTGGACCGCGAGGGCGGCGCTGCCGCCGACCTCGGCGCTCGTCTCGGCGCTGGTGTCGGCACCCGGCAGAGCCGCCGCGGGAACGCGCCACGCCAGATCGAAGTCGTAGGTGGCGGAGCCGTTCTCGTCGAGCGTGGCGACCGCGACACTGGTGCGTTCCGCCCCGTCGCTGCCCGGCACGAGCGTGACATCCGAGTCGGCGAGCCACGCGCGCACCAGGTCGCCCCGTGCATCGGCGCCGAGCCAGGTCGCGAGCCGGACGTCCCGGCCGAGGCGGCCCAGCGTGAGCGCGACGTTGGCGATGCTTCCGCCGGGATGTTCGGCGGAGGAGCCGTCGGGCCGGTGCACCTCGTCCACGAGCGCCTCGCCCACGGCGAGGACGTACGGGCTCACTCGGCCTCCTCCGGCGACTCGGCCGACGAGAGAGACCCCTGCTGCGCGGCGGCGAGGCGCTCGCGGGCGCCGTCGAGCCATTCCTGGCAGCGGGCGGCCAGGGCCTCACCGCGCTCCCAGAGCGCGAGCGACGCCTCCAGCGGCTCGCCGCCGGTCTCCAGGCGGCTGACCACCTGCACGAGCTCGTCACGCGCCTGCTCATAGCTGAGCGTCGCGACGTCGGGAGCGCTCCTCACCGGATCGGTTCCGGTCACCGCATCTGTACTCACGGGGAACAGTCAACAGCACACCACCGACATCCGTTGTCTTCTGTCCACAGGGCGTCCACCGGGGCGTCCGCACGGAAAGAGTTTGGTCCTGGCGTGTCCGACGTCGGACCATGGTGACCCATGGGCCATCTCGAAGTAGCGCACGTCGAATACCACCTGCCGGATGGCCGGACCTTGCTCGGTGACGTCTCGTTCCGCGTGGGCGAGGGCAGCGCGACGGCGATCGTCGGGCCGAACGGCGCGGGCAAGACCACGCTGCTGCGCATCATCACCGGTGAGCTGGCGCCGCACGCGGGCTCCGTTGCGATGAGCGGCGGCCTCGGCGTCATGCGCCAGTTCGTCGGTTCGGTGCGCGACGAGACCACGGTGCGCGACCTGCTCGTCTCGGTATCGGCGCCCCGCCTGCGTGAGGTCGCGCGCGCCGTCGACGAGGCCGAGCACCGCATGCTGACGGTCGACGACGAGGCCGCCCAGATGGCGTACGCGCAGGCCCTGTCCGACTGGGCGGAGGTGCGCGGCTACGAGGCGGAGACCCTGTGGGACGTCTGCACCATGGCCGCGCTCGGCATCCCCTACGACCGGGCGCAGTATCGCGAGGTGCGGACGATGTCGGGCGGCGAGCAGAAGCGCCTCGTCCTGGAGGCGCTGCTGCGCGGCACCGCCGAGGTGCTGCTCCTCGACGAGCCGGACAACTACCTCGACGTGCCGGGCAAGCGGTGGCTGGAGGACCAGCTCAAGGCCACCAAGAAGACGGTGCTGTTCGTGTCCCACGACCGGGAGCTGCTGTCCCGGGCGGCGGACCGGATCGTGTCGCTGGAGCCCGGCCCCGCCGGCGCCGACGCCTGGGTGCACGGCGGTGGGTTCGCCACGTTCCACGACGCGCGGCGCGAGCGGTTCGCGCGGTTCGAGGAGCTGCGCAGGCGCTGGGACGAGAAGCACGCCCAGCTCAAGAAGCTGGTCCTCACGCTGCGCAACCAGGCCGCGAGCAGCCCCGACATGGCCTCGCGCTACCGCGCGGCGCAGACCCGGCTGAAGAAGTTCGAGGAGGCCGGGCCGCCGCCGGAGCCGCCGCGCGAGCAGGACATCACGATGCACCTGCGCGGCGGGCGTACGGGGCTGCGGGCCGTCACCTGCGAGGGCCTGGAGCTGACGGGCCTGATGAAGCCGTTCGACCTGGAGGTCTTCTACGGCGAGCGGGTGGCCGTGCTGGGCTCGAACGGCTCGGGCAAGTCGCACTTCCTGCGGCTGCTCGCGGGTGGCGACGTCGCGCACACCGGTTCGTGGAAGCTCGGGGCGCGGGTGGTCGCCGGACACTTCGCGCAGACGCACGCACACCCTGAGCTGTTCGGGCGCGCGCTGCTCGACATCCTGTGGGAGGACCACGCGCAGGACAAGGGCAAGGCGATGGCGCGCCTGCGCCGGTACGAGCTCACCGAGCAGGCCGAGCGGCCCTTCGACCGGCTGTCCGGCGGCCAGCAGGCCCGGTTCCAGATCCTGCTGCTCGAGCTCGCCGGCTCGACGGCGCTCCTCCTCGACGAGCCCACCGACAACCTCGACCTCGAGTCGGCCGAGGCGCTCCAGGAAGGGCTGGAGTCGTTCGACGGGACCGTGCTGGCCGTGACGCACGACCGCTGGTTCGCGCGCTCGTTCGACCGGTACCTCGTCTTCGGGTCGGACGGCGTCGTGCGCGAGACCTCGGAGCCCGTGTGGGACGAGCGGCGGGTCGAGCGGGAGCGGTAGCCGGGCTCAGGCGGGCGCGACGCCGTGCTCGGCGAGCCGTTCCAGCAGGACGTCGTGCCCCTCCTTGAGGCGCCACTGCACCGCGCGCATCCCGGTCGACCGGGCACCCGCGACGTTGGGGGAGTGGTCGTCGATGAAGAGGATCGCCGCCGGCTCGGCCCCGATCCGGGTCGCGGCCTTCTGGAAGAACGCGGCGTCCGGCTTGGCCACCCCGAGGTCGCAGGAGTAGAGCTTGACGTCGAACAGCTCGTCGTAGGGCAGCGTGGCCCGCATGTGCTCGGCCCGGCGCCGGACCTGGTTGGTGCCGAGGTGCACGCCGTACCCGGCGTCGCGCAGCCCGCGGACCAGGTCCAGCGAGGCTGGTGACGTCGCGATGTTCAGCCAGACGGCCGCGAACAGGTCGGCCGCCGGCACGTCGACGTCGTACTGCCGCAGGACCTCGGCGAGCACCGGCAGGAAGTCGTCGTCACCCCCCAGCAGCGGCCGCTCGTAGGCCGAGGCGAGGGTCAGGATCTCGGGGGCGCGCTCGCCGAGCAGCGGCGTGGCCGAGGCGAAGAAGCCGTCTCGGATCTCCTGGAGCACGCCGTCGGCGTCGAAGAGCACGTGTCGGATGGTCGTCACCAGCGAACCGTAACGGTCCCGGGCCCGCTGGCCCGGTGCGCGCGCCGGACCGCGCCCGGCACCGCTCGTCACAGATCTGGGGTGCTCCCGGTCGAACTCACGACGGGCCGTCCGGCTCGTCGAGAACGTCCCGGACATGAATGGGGAACCACCATGAAGATCGTGGTCATCGGCGGCACCGGCCTCGTAGGCAGCCAGGTCGTGAACAACCTGCGCGAACACGGGCACGAAGCGGTGGCAGCCGCGCCGCAGACCGGCGTGAACACCCTGACCGGCGAGGGCCTGCCGGAGGTGCTCGAGGGCGCACAGGTGCTGATCGACCTGAGCAACTCGCCCTCGTTCGCGGAGGAGGACGTCACCAACTTCTTCCGCACCTCGACCACCAACCTGCTCGAGGCCGAGGCGAAGGCGGGGGTGCAGCACCACGTGATCCTCTCGATCGTGGGCGCCGAGGGCGTCGACTCCGGCTACATGCGCGCCAAGATCGTGCAGGAGGACCTCGTCAAGGCCTCCGGCGCCGGCTGGTCCATCGTGCGGTCCACGCAGTTCCTCGAGTTCCTCGGCTCGATCGCCGACACCGCGGAGGCGGACGGCGCGGTGCACATCGCCCCGGTCCGGTTCCAGCCGATCGCCTCCGCCGACGTCGCCCGCTTCGTCGCCAGGACCGCCGTCGACACCCCGCTGAACGGCACCATCGACATCGCCGGACCGGAGGTCTTCGGCTTCGACGAGATCGTGCGCACGTACCTGGCGTCGAAGGACGACCCGCGCGAGGTGCGCACCGACCCGAGCGCCACGTACTTCGGCGCGGCGCTCGAGGACGGCGAGCTCGTGCCGCACGGCCAGGCCCTGCTGGGCGAGGTCACCTACGAGCAGTGGCGCAAGGCCCAGGCCTGACGGTCAGCTCGAACCCTCCGGCGCGGCCCGGCCTTCCCTGGCCCGCCGGAGGAGTTCGAGCTTCTCGGGGTTCATCTGCCACAGCGCCTCCTGCACCCCCTGGTCGGAGGCCGTGATGGACAGGACGCCGAACAGCTCGCCGTCCCGCTCGAAACCGAAGGCGGCCTCACCGTTGAGCATGAGCGGGAACACGGAGGTGTTCGCCCAGAAGGTCTCGGCGAACGAGGACAGGACCCGCGCGACCTTGGCGCGGCCGACGACCGCGACCCGGGCGACGTGCTTGATCCCGCCGTTGCTGTCGACGCGGCTGACGGCGTCCTCCGCGAGCAGCTGCTCCAGCCGCTCGACGTCACCGGCCCGGGCCGCGGCGAGGAACGCCGCGAGCAGCTCGCGGCGAACCGTCGCGTCCACCTCGTGCCGTCGCTCGGAGGCGAGATGCTTGCGCGCCCGGCTCACGAGCTGGCGCGTGGCGGCAGGCGAGACCCCCACGATCCGCGCGATCTCGGGATACGCGTAACCGAACGCCTCACGCAGCACGTAGGCGGCCCGCTCGGTGGGGGTCAGCCGTTCGAGCAGCATCAGCAGCGCCACGTCCAGTGCCTCCGCCCGTTCCGCGCCGAGCGTCGGGTCCTCGCTCGTGTCGACGGGCTCGGGCAGCCACGGCCCCACATAGGTCTCGCGGCGCGACCGCGCGCTCTGCAGCACGTTGATCGCCAACCGCGTCGCCGCGGTGGTGAGAAACGCCTGCGGGTTCACCACCACCGAACGGTCGGTCGTCTGCCACCGCACCCACGTCTCCTGCACGACGTCCTCGGCCTCGGCCGCCGAGCCGAGCATCCGGTACGCGATGCCGAACAGTCGCCTGCGGGCGGTAGTAAACACCTCAGCCGCGTCGTCGAGCGTGGCGTCAACGGAACCTGTCATCGTGCTCTCCTCCTGGTGCCGTATCGACCGTACGCGACCGAATGTCCTTGGGCTCGCTCCGGAGGCGGGTGAACATGTTGGCATGACCACACCCGACCCGATCTTCGTGGACCCTCGGCTCGCGCGGCTCTACGACTCCTTCGACGACGACCGCGGCGACCTCGGCCTGTACACCGACCTCGCCGCACGGTTCGGCGCCCGCACAGTGCTCGACGTCGGCTGCGGGACCGGGGTGCTCGCCCTCCTGCTGGCCAGGCGCGGCCTGCGCGTGACCGGCGTCGACCCCGCCGCCGCCTCGCTCGAGGTGGCCCGCGGCAAGCCCGGCGCCGACGCCGTCACCTGGGTCGAGGGCGGGGCCGAAGCCGTCGCCGGCCTGAGCCTCGCCGCCGACCTCGCGACGATGACCGGCAACGTCGCGCAGGTGTTCACCACCGACGCCGAGTGGGCCGGGGCGCTCGCCGCGGTCCACTCGGCGCTCCGTCCCGGTGGTGTGCTCGTGTTCGAGACGCGTGTGCCGGCGCGCCAGGCCTGGCTGGGGTGGACCCGCGAGCTCCGGTCCGCCCGTCGTGACATCCCCGGGGTGGGTGAGGTGGAGATGTGGAACGACCTGCTGAAGGTGGAGCTTCCGCTCGTCACCTTCCAGCAGTCCTACCGCTTCCCGCCCGGCGTGCTGCCCGACGGCGACGTGGTCACCTCGGTCTCGACCCTGCGGTTCCGCGAGCGGGACGAGATCGAGGTGACGCTGGCCGCCGCCGGGTTCGAGGTCGACGAGGTGCTGGATGCGCCCGACCGGCCGGGCCTGGAGTGGGTGTTCGTGGCGCGCCGGGCCTGACGTCTCAGCGCAGGCTGTGAAGGCTCAGCCCAGGGTGCTGAAGAAGTCCTGGATGTCCTTCGCGAGCAGCTCGGGCTCCTCCATCGCGGGGAAGTGGCCGCCCTCCGTGAAGTCGGTCCAGCGGGTCGTCGCGTTCCACGGGTCGAGCGCACGGCGCATGAGCGGGTGGGTGTCGAACACGACCCAGGCGGCGGGGACACCGGAGGCCCCTGCCCAGCCGAGGCTGGAGTGCTCCGACTCGTAGTAGAACTGCGCGCTCGACGCGCCGGCACGGGTGAACCAGTAGAGGCTGACGTTGGTGAGGAGCTGGTCGCGGTCCACGGCCTCGTCGGGGGTCGCGTGCCGGGGGTTGGTCCAGGTCTGGAACTTCTCGGCGATCCATGCGAGCTGGCCGACCGGCGAGTCGGTGAGGGCCGCGGCGATCGTGTCCGGACGGTGGTTCTGCATCTCGAAGTAGCCACGCTCGGCGACGTCCTTGGTGCGGATGGCCTCGATCTGGGCGATCTCGTCCTCGGTCAGCCCGTCGGGGTAGGGGAACTTGTCACCGACCATGCCGAGCATCCGGCCGTCGCTCCCGGCGTGGGTACCGATGACGCGCTCCGGGTAGACGGCAGCGAGTCGCCCGGTGACGCCCGCGCCGATGTCGGTGCCGTGCGCGGCGAACCGTTCGTAGCCGAGCCGGGTCATGATCTCGGCGTACGCGTCGGCGGTGCGGGCCAGCTCCCAGCCGGTCCCGGACAGCGGCGTGGAGAACCCGAAGCCGGGCAGTGACGGGATGACGAGGTGGAACTGGTCGGTCAGCAGCGGGATCAGGCGCTGGTACTCGACGAACGAGCCCGGCCAGCCGTGGCACAGGATCAGCGGTGTCGCCTCGGGGTTCGCGGAAGGCACGTGCACGATGTGGAAGGTCTGGCCGTCGACGACGGTGGTGAACTGCTCGTGCTCGTTGAGCTTGGCCTCCTGTGCGCGCCAGTCGAACCCGTCGCGCCAGTACTCGGCGAGCTCGGTGAGGTAGGCCTGGGGGATGCCGCGGCTGAAGTCGGTGCGGTCGTCCCGGCCGGGCACGGGGTGCGGGCGGCGGGTTCGTGCGAGCCGGTCGCGGAGGTCGTCGAGGTCGGCCTGCGGGATGTCGATGCGGAACGGGGTGAGTGCGCTGTCCTGGGTCATGACACCTACAGTGCCAGGCGAAGAGGACAGGTTCTGTCCTCTACCGGCCGCGTCCCCCTAAAAAGTCGCAGCGGTGACCTCGGCGTCCAGCGCACCCTCCGCGAGGCGGACGTGGACGCCGGCCCCGACCGCGACGTCGTCGGGCCGCCGCACCACGTGGCCGTCCGCGCGCTGTACGACGGCGTAGCCGCGCTCCAGCGTCGAGGCCGGCGACAACGCCCGCACCTGGGCGCCGAGCCGCCCGATCTCACCGCTCGCCCGCAGCAGCAGTGCGTTCAGGGCGTGCCTGCTGTGCCGGAGCGACTGGACGATGTCGCGCTCCCGGGCCTCCAGCATCGTGTGCGGCACGGCAAGGACCGGGCGGGAGCGGACGCCGTCGAGCCCGTGCTGCTCGCGGTCGATCATCGCCGCGACGGCGCCGCGCATCCGGCTTCGGGCCTGGGTGAGGCGAAGACGCTCCTCCGACACGTCGGGCACGATCCGCTTGGCTGCGTCGGTGGGCGTGGAGGCGCGGTAGTCGGCGACCAGGTCGAGCAGCGGCGCGTCGGTCTCGTGGCCGATCGCGCTGACCAGGGGAGTGCGGGCCTGCGCGACGGCGCGGACCAGCGACTCGTTGCTGAACGGCAGCAGGTCCTCGACCGAACCGCCGCCCCGTGCGACGACTATGACGTCGACGCGGGGGTCCTGATCGAGCTCGGCGATCGCGTTCGACACCTCGCGCACCGCGTTGACGCCCTGTACCGCCACCTCGCGGATCTCGAACCGCACCTGGGGCCAGCGGGCCCGGGCGTTCACCACCACGTCGTGCTCGGCCTTGGACTCGCGTCCGCACACGAGCCCGACGACCGCGGGCAGGAAGGGGAGCTTCCGCTTGCGGGACAGGTCGAACAGGCCCTCGGCCGCGAGGACCCTCTTGAGGGCCTCGATCCGGGCGAGCAGCTCGCCGACGCCGACAGCCTTGATCTCGTTCGCCTGCATCTGCAGCGTGCCGCGCTTGGTCCAGAACACCGGCTTGGCGTGGATGACCACGTGGTCGCCCTCGCCCGGCGGCTGCGGCAGCATGCCGAGGACCCGGGAGAAGATCGTCACCGGCAGGGAGGCGTCCGCCTCGGTGTCACGGAGCGTGAGCCATTGCATCCCGGAACCGGGGCGCTGGTTGAACTGCACCACCTGCCCCTCGACCCAGACCGGCGGCATCCGGTCGATGTAGCCCTTGATCTTCTCCGAGAGCACACGCACCGGCCAGGGGGTGGAGGGCGTGGTGTCGAGCGCCTTCAGCGGGATCTCTGCCGGGTGTGGTCGCTGGGTGGGTTCCGTCACGTGTCCAACCCTGCCACCCACCACCGACACAAGCCCTCCGCACGCCGCCCCTAGACTGCACCTGTGAGTGTCACGAGCCCTGAGCGTCCTGTTGAGACCCAGACCAAGCGCGTCCTGCTGGCTGCACCCCGAGGCTATTGCGCGGGCGTCGACCGCGCCGTCGTCGCCGTCGAGAAGGCACTGGAGACCTATGGCGCGCCGGTCTACGTGCGCAAGGAGATCGTGCACAACAAGCACGTGGTGGAGACGCTGCGGGAACGCGGCGCCATCTTCGTCAACGAGACCGACGAGGTGCCCGAGGGCAGCCGGCTCGTCTTCTCAGCGCACGGGGTGTCGCCCGCGGTGCGCGCCTCGGCCGTCGCGCGCAGCCTCGACACGATCGACGCGACCTGCCCCCTGGTCACCAAGGTGCACAAGGAAGCCGTCCGGTTCGCGAAGGACGACTACGACATCCTGCTGATCGGGCACACCGGTCACGAGGAGGTCGAGGGCACCGCCGGTGAGGCACCCGATCACGTGCAGATCGTGAACTCGCCGGACGAGGTGGACCAGGTGGTGGTCCGCGACCCGGCCAAGGTCGTGTGGATCTCACAGACGACGCTGTCGGTCGACGAGACCATGGAGACCGTGCGCCGGCTGCGCGAGAAGTTCCCGTCCCTGCAGGACCCGCCCAGCGACGACATCTGCTACGCCACGCAGAACCGCCAGGTGGCGGTGAAGAAGCTGGCGCCGGAGTGCGATCTCGTCATCGTCGTGGGCTCGGCCAACTCGTCCAACTCGGTGCGGCTCGTCGAGGTGGCGCTCCAGGCCGGTGCCAAGGCCTCGTACCGCGTGGACCGCAAGACCGAGATCAAGGACGAGTGGCTCGAGGGAGTCACCACGGTGGGTGTCACCTCGGGTGCCTCGGTTCCCGAGATTCTCGTGGAGGACGTCATCGCGCACCTCGCCGACCACGGCTTCGGCACGGTCGACGAGGTCCGGACCGCGACAGAGGACCTGATGTTCTCGCTGCCGCGCGAGCTGCGGGCGGGACTCAAGGCCGCGGGCGAGGAGCCCAAGCGTCCGCGGCGCGAGGCTCGCCCGGAGCTCCCGCTGGCCTGAGCGCTGTGTTCCTGGGGGTCCCGGGTGGCGGGTCCCGCCCTGATGAT
>NZ_JBHXBG010000163.1:0-12115 GCF_042726755.1 Promicromonospora sp. NPDC060271
TGTCGTGGACACCCGCTCTACCTCGGCGAGGTGGGGAGGCGGCGGGAGGTGCGGAGCCAGGCGATCAGGTCGGACGCCGTCTCCGGCACCGGCAGCGGAGCGGTCAGCGCGGGCGCCGCGTCCGCCGGGCCGAGGACGGCGCGGCGCAGCGCCTCCCCCGTGAGCACCCGCCCGAGCAGCTCGATCTCGCGCTCGTTCACCCCGACCGGCGTCGGGCCGTTGCCCATGTCCGTGCCGTAGACGAGCCTCCCGCCCGCCGCGACGAAGCGCCGGGCGTTGCCGAGCGCCAGCTCCAGGCCGGGCGGTCGGCCAGGCCCGTCGTGGATCGCGAACGTGGAGACCCAGGTCATGCGGGCGGCCCGGGCGATCAGCTCGGACGACAACGCCTCGGTCCACGGCACGTGCACCAGCACGTCAGCGCCGCCGTCGATCGCGCGCCGAGCCTGGCCGTCGCCCTCCGCGTGCACCAGCACCGGCAGCCCCGCCGCGTGCGCCTCGCCGACCAGCGCGCGCAGGACGTCGTCGGGCAGCAGCGGCATACCGGCGTGCAGGGCCACCTTGACCGCGTACCCACCCGCTGCGACGACGTCGGCCACCGCCTCGGCGGCCTCGCGCGGCGTCGCGACGTGCCGCACCGCGGCGTCCGGTGCCCACGACCGCCCGGTGGGATACCCGCCAGGCGCCGTATGGAACGGCCCGGCGTACCGCACCCGCACGCCCGACGGCGGGTCGGCCGCCCAGGCGGCGACGTCGCGCGGGTCCCAGCCGAGATCGTGCACCTCGGTGACCGGGCCGTCCGCGAGAAGAGCGCGATCGACCAGGCCCAGGTGCACATGGCGGTCGACGACGCCGGGAAGCGTCACCCGTGGCACACCGTCGGGCTCGCCGCCGGGCTCGCTCTCGGTGCAGCCGTCACGCACCGAGCGGACCGTCGATCTCGGTGCGCACGGAGATGAGCTCCGGGAAGAACGTCAGGTCCAGGGCACGCTTGAGGAAGCCGACGCCGCTCGACCCACCGGTGCCGGACTTGAAGCCGATGGTCCGCTGCACCGTGCGCAGGTGGCGGAACCGCCAGAGCTGGAACGCGTCCTCGATGTCGACCAGGTCCTCGCACGCCTCGTACACCTCCCAGTTGCCGTGCGGGTCCTCGTAGATCGACTTGAAGACGGTGACCAGCTCGGGATGCTCGACCCACGCCTGGGTGACGTCGCGGTCCAGGATCTCGGCAGGCACGGGATGCCCGCGCCGGGCCAGCAGCCGCAGGAACGCGTCGTACACGGTGGGCTCGGCCAGGAGCTGCGCGAGCTGCGCGTGGGCCTCGGGCTTGGCGCGGAACACCTGCAGCATCCCGGCATTCTTGTTGCCCAGCAGGAACTCCACCGCGCGGTACTGGTGCGACTGGAAGCCCGACGACTGCCCCAGCGACCCCCGGAACTCCGCGTACTCGCTGGGCGTGAGGGTGGCCAGCACCGACCACTGCTCGGTGATGGTGCGCTGGATGTGCTTCACGCGAGCCAGGCCCTTGAGCGCCCGGGACAGGTCGTCGCCGTCGAGAGATCCGCGGACGGCGCGCAGCTCGTGCACCACGAGCTTGAGCCACAGCTCGGTGGTCTGGTGCTGGATGATGAACAGCAGCTCGTCGTGGTGCGGAGGGTCGCTCATCGGGTGCTGTGCCGAGAGGAGCGCGTCGAGCCCCAGGTAGGAGCCGTAGTCCATCTCGTCGCGGAAGTCCGTGCGGATGGAGGCCTCGATGGGCCGAGTATTACCGGTCACCTCTGGAGCGTAACCCCGCGCTGTCTCGTGCCGGCATGCCCGCAGGTCAGGCCGCCTCGGCCTCGTCACGGTTCGGGTTCTCGAACGCCTCGGCCATCAGCGCGATCTCCTCGGGCGGGAGCGACATCTCGCGCGCCACCCGCGACCAGCCGGACGTCGCGCTCGCCACCTCGGCCAGCACGCGCCGGGCGTCCTCCTGCCGCAGGCCGTACGAGTCCGCGGTGGCCAGCAGCACCCGCACGTCCCGGTCGATCCGCGTGCCGCCGGGCCGCAGCGGCGTCGACTCCGCGACGGCGAACGGGTTGGGGTTCACGTCGAACAGCGGGGAGAGCGACCAGCCGTCGGAGCGCCGCAGGAAGCCGTGGTTCTTCATGTGGTCGTCGACGTTGCGCACGAGCAGCGTGAAGGCCACCCGGCGGAACAGGTCGTGCCCGTCCGTCGCCGGCCTGCCCGAGTGGTCCGCGAGCGTCTCCGCGAGCGTCCGGTAGTCGATGACCTCGAAGAACGCCTTCTGCGTGAGGCTGTCGGCGGACAGGAAGCCGATGCGTCCGCCGTCCGGCCGCCGGTCGAACCGGCGGGTCAGCAGGATCGACCGTGCGGGGCCCATGCGGTGCAGCCGGGCGACCGGGACCTCGATGCCCGCGTCCGAGGCCAGCCGCAGGGTCAGGTACTCCCAGGCCTGCACGTCCCACCGGTCGCCGCTCTCCGGCAGCTTGGCCATCCACAGGTCGCCGGCGCTGTCCTTCACCGTCACCTTGGGCCGCGCCCCGCCCATCGAGGTTCCGGCCGCGACCAGGAGCCGCACGTCGTGATCGGTCTCCCGGTGCTGCGCGACGGCGTCCGCCGCGGCCGTCAGCGAGGGCAGGTCGACCAGGTCGGGGACCTCCGCGCGCGGCGGCCCCATGAAGGTCTTGCCGCCGTCCAGCGAGAAGCGCAGCGCCCCCAGGCGGGTCTCGTCCTGCACACCGAGCAGGAAGTCCACCTCGGTGAGGGTCATGAAGCCGCGGCCCTCGGCACGGGCGGCGCGCCGCTCCGCGTTGAACAGCAGGGTGCGGCCCCACTGGTCGGGCTGGCAGTCAGCGAGGACGCCGAACAAGGGCCGGTCGCTGCCGGACGGGATGTTCCCCGGCGTCAGCGGCAGCTCCGGGCACAGGGCGTACGCCCGCGCGTCGCGCAGGTAGGCGTCGTCGTAACGGAACGTGCAGCCGACCAGGGCACCGCCCCGGTTGAGGTGCATGTCGAGGTCACCGGCGCGGGTCTGTCCACCGCCCGGCAGCTCGACCTCGACGTGTATCGACAACGCGGCTCACCTTCTCAGCTCGGAACTCTTACCCGCTGCGGCAGAGCCCGTTCCGCGTGGAACCTGCCCATCTCGGTGGTCAGCGGGTCGGTCGCGCCAACGACGGCGTCGGCCACACCGAGCACGCGGAGCACCGCGAACGTGTTCTCCAGGCTCACCGTTCCGGTGCCCGTCTCGAGCGCGCGGAGCGTGGTACGCGTGATACCCGCACGGTCGGCGACGAGCTGGGCCGTGAGGCCGTGGATCTTGCGCCAGGTCCTGACGTGGTCGCCGAGTGAGGCGAGATCGCGCCGGGTCCGGAGGGAGGTTCTGGCCATGACTGCTCCTTTCGGTTACCAGGCTAACCGACGAGCCACGTAATGGTCACTAGGGTGACCACTATTCTTGGGGCGGCCTGGCGGACGGCGTTGCGGTCGCCCGCTGCGCCGCGTCGGACGGTTCCAGACAAAGCAGGACGGACCGCCCCACAGTGTGGGACGGCCCGTCGTGCGCGATGGTCAGCGATGCGTCACTGCGACGCCGCCTGGCTGTTGACCGTTGCCGTCTCCAGCGCACCGACCGAGAGGTCGTGCTTCGCGAGGATCTTGGCGTATGTGCCGTCGTCGATGATGCTCTGCACCGCCGCCTGGTACGCCCGCACCAGCTCGACGTCGCCCTTCAGGAACCGGAAGCCCAGGGGCGTCGGGTTGAGGAGCTCGGTGTTCGCCACCTCGAAGACGTCACCGGAGCCGATCTGCTTCGCGTTGTACCGGCCGGTCGACCACTGCGTGAGCTCCGCGTCCGCCTTGCCCGCCTCGACCTGGGCGAGCGCCTCGGCGTCGGACCCGAACTCGAGCACGGTGACGGGGTCGGCCTGGCACTCGGCCGAGTTCAGTGCGGCCAGCGCATCGGCCTGCGTGGACTCGCCGAGCACCGCTACCGGCCGGCCGCACAGGTCCGCGAGCGTCTTGATCCCCTCGGGATTCCCCGCCGGGACCATGATCGCGTCGCTGTCGTTGTAGTAGTTGACGAAGTCGGAGTCGATCTGGCGCTCCGGGGTGTCGGACATGGCGGCGGCCACGACGTCGACATTGCTGGCGTACAGCTCAGGGACCAGCGAGTCGAACGGCATGTCGCTGAACGTGTACTTCAGGCCCAGCCGGTCCGAGGCGGCGTCGAACAGGTCGATCTCGAACCCGACGATGCGGCCCGCCTCGTTCGTGTACTCGAAGGGCGGGTAGCCCGACTCCGTACCGACGGTGATGCGCGTGGACTCGGCCAGCAGCTCACCGGGCAGCAGGGCGCGCAGCTCCGGATCCACCTGGACCTGCTCCGCGGCTTCCGCCGTCTCGTCCGAGCTGGCCGAGCAGCCGGTCAGCAGCGCTCCGAACGCGACTGCTGCCGTGATCGAGCCGATGACCGCACGCGTGCGGTGTCCGAGAGCCATGCGGGGTCCTCCACACAAAAACGACATGATGAGCGAGTTACGCGGGTGGAGCCTATACGTTCCCGGCCGGTTGCTGTGAATTCGAGTTTCACCTACGCCCACATGCCGCGACACCAGGGCTCAAGCACCGGTGCCGACCTTAGCCGCCGCTCCGACGTCCGCCAGAATCACGGCATCAATGAGGCCCTTGGCCCACTCCAGGACCTCGGTGCCGCGCAGCGGCCGGCCGCCGATCCGCGTGGTGGTCGGGAACGGTACGAGGATCGCCCGGATGGCGGGCTTGAGCACGGTCCCGGGGTAGAGCCGCTTGAGGCGCAGCTGCGCCGACTCGGGCAGGCTCACCGGTGCGAACCGAACGAACTTGCCCTGTGCGGTGATGTCCGTGAGTCCCGCCTGACGTGCGTGGTTGCGGAAGCTCGCGACGTCGAACAGCGCGTCGGCGACGTCGGGCAGCGCACCGTAACGGTCGGTGAGCTCCGCGCGCACCTCGTCGAGGGCCGCGGCGTCGTGCGCGGTGGCGATCTTCTTGTACGCCTCCAGCCGCAGCCGTTCCGTTGCGATGTAGGACTCGGGCAGGTGCGCGTCGACGGGCAGCTCGATGGTGACCTCGGGGGCCTCCTCCTCGCGGTCCCCGCGGAAGGCGGAGACTGCCTCGCCCACCATGCGCACGTAGAGGTCGAACCCGACCCCTGCGATGTGGCCGGACTGCTCCCCACCGAGCAGGTTGCCCGCGCCGCGGATCTCGAGGTCCTTCATGGCGATCTGCATGCCCGCGCCGAGGTCGGTGTGGGCGGCCATGGTCGCGAGCCGGTCGTGCGCCGTCTCGGTGAGCGGCTTCTCCGGCGGGTAGAGGAAGTACGCGTAGGCGCGCTCACGCCCGCGGCCGACCCGGCCCCTGAGCTGGTGCAGCTGGGACAGGCCCAGCATGTCCGAGCGCTCGAGGATCAGGGTGTTGGCGTTGGAGATGTCCAGGCCGGTCTCGATGATCGTCGTACACACCAGGACGTCGAGCTCCTTCTCCCAGAAGGCGCGGATGACCCGGTCGAGCTCGTGCTCGCTCATCTTGCCGTGGGCCACGCCGATGCGGGCCTCCGGCACGAGCTCGCTCAGCCGCGAGGCGGTGCGCTGGATGGTCTCGACCTTGTTGTGCACGTAGAAGACCTGACCCTCGCGCAGCAGCTCGCGCCGCAGCGCGGCCGCGATCTGCTTCTCCTCGTACGCGCCCACGTAGGTGAGCACCGGGTGCCGCTCCTCCGGGGGCGTGGCCAGCGTGGACATCTCGCGGATGCCGGTCACCGCCATCTCGAGCGTGCGCGGGATCGGCGTCGCCGACATGGCCAGCACGTCCACGTTGGTGCGGAGCTGCTTGAGCGTCTCCTTGTGCTCCACGCCGAAGCGCTGCTCCTCGTCGATGACCACCAGGCCCAGGTCCTTGAACTGGACGGACCCGGTGATGAGGCGGTGGGTGCCGATGACGACGTCGACGCTGCCGTCCTTGAGGCCGGCGAGCGTCTCCTCCGACTCCTTGGCGGACTGGAAGCGGCTCAGCGCCCGAACGTTGACGGGGAACCCGGTGTACCGCTCGGAGAACGTCTCGAAGTGCTGCTGCACCAGGAGCGTCGTTGGCACCAGGACGGCGACCTGCTTGCCGTCCTGCACCGCCTTGAACGCTGCCCGGATGGCGATCTCCGTCTTGCCGTAGCCGACGTCGCCACACACCAGGCGGTCCATCGGCACCGACTTCTCCATGTCGGCCTTGACCTCGTCGATGGTGGCGAGCTGGTCGGGGGTCTCGACGTACGCGAAGGCGTCCTCCAGCTCGCGCTGCCACGGGGTGTCCGGCCCGTAGGCGTGCCCCTGCGTGGCCATCCGGGCGCTGTAGAGCCGGATGAGCTCGCTCGCGATCTCGCGCACGTGCTTGCGCGCCTTGGCCTTGGTGTTCTTCCAGTCGGCGCCGCCCATCTTGGACAGCGACGGCGCCTCCCCGCCGGTGTACTTGGTGACCTGGTCGAGCTGGTCGGTGGGCACGAACAGCCGGTCGCCCGGCTGCCCGCGCTTGCTGCTCGCGTACTCGATCACGAGGTACTCGCGCGTGGCCCGGTTGCCGCCCGTGCCCATGGTGCGCTGCGCCATCTCGACGAACCGGCCGACTCCGTGCTGCTCGTGCACCACGAAGTCGCCGGCCTTGAGCTGGAGCGGGTCGACGACGTTGCGCCGTCGGCTGGGCATCTTGCGCATGTCGCGCGTGCCGGAGCCCGCCCGCCCGGTCAGGTCCTGCTCGGAGAAGACGGCGAGCTGCAGGTCGGGCGCGACGAAACCCTTGCCGACGCCACCCGCGACCACGTGCACGACGCCCGGCTCGGGCTCGTCCTCGAGCGAGATCGCCAGCCGGGCAGCGGTACCCGCCGCCGACAGCTGCTCCGTCATGCGCTTCGCGGGGCCGTGGCCCTCGGTCGTCAGCACGAGCCGCCAGCTCGCGACCTGCAGACCGTGCACGTCGTCGAGGGCGCGTGCGAGGTCCCCGCGGTACGACTCGACGTCCCGGGCGCTGACGACGAACGTGGTGTCAGACGCCGAGGTCACCCCGGTGACCTGTGCGTCTGACGCGTCGGTGAGCTCCGTGTCCTGCGTGAACGACGACAGCGTCCACCAGCCCAGTCCTCGCCGAGCCGCCACCTCGCGCACCTCGGCGAACGTCGCGAAGGACGCGGCGGACAGGTCGATGGGCGCCGAGCCGCCGGCGACCGCCCCGGTCCAGGCCGCGGCGAGGAACTCCTCGGTGGTCGCCACGAGGTCGTGGGCCCGGCGGCGCACGCGCTCCGGCTCGTTGACCACGAGCAGCGCGTCGTCGGGCACGAGCTCCAGGACGGAGATCATGCGGTCCACCAGCACGGGCGCCAGCGACTCCATGCCCTCGACGGCGACGCCGGCGGCCAGCTTGTCGAGCATCTCGACCGCGCCAGGCAGGGTCTCGACGAGCTCGGCGGCACGCGCCCGGACGGCGTCGTCCAGCAGGATCTCGCGGCAGGGCGGCGCCCAGAGCCCGCGCTCCGCGATCTCCAGGCTGCGCTGGTCGGCCACGGCGAACCAGCGGATCTCCGTGACCTCGTCGCCCCAGAACTCGCACCGCAGCGGGTGGTCCTCCGTGGGCGGGAAGATGTCGAGGATGCCGCCGCGCACCGCGTACTCGCCGCGCCGCTCCACCATGTCGACGCGGGTGTAGGCGGCGGCGGTGAGCCGCTCGGCGACGTCGGTCAGGTCCGCGGTGGCGCCGATGTCGAGCTGGACCGGCTCGAGCTCCCCGAGGCCCTCGACGACGGGCTGCAGCAGCGCACGGACCGGCATCACCAGGATCCGGATCGCGCCGGCCTGCCCGTGGCCCTCGGCCGGGTGCGCCAGGCGGCGGAACACGGCGAGACGCTTGGCCACGGTGTCCGCGCGCGGGCTGAGCCGCTCGTGCGGCAGCGTCTCCCAGGCGGGGAGCACCGCGACGTCGTCGGCCTGATCCTCCGGGAGATAGCTCCGCAGGCTCGCGGCCAGGTCGTCCGCCTCGCGGCCCGTCGCGGTGACCACCACGAGCGGGCGCCGCCCGGACGCGGCGACGAGGAGGGGCGGGCGCACGCCCGCCGGACCCACCACGTCCGCGAAGCCACGGGCGCGCACATGCTCCACGGCAGCGGCGGCGCCGGGATCACGCAGAAGAGTGGGAAGCAGGCCGGTGAGGTTCATGGGTTCTGTCCTTCGAGGGCGCACGACGACGGGCCCATCACGAGCACGACCGGGTGCGGTCGACGGCGTGAGGGGCTGAGCCCAGGCTACTCCCGGACACCGACAGTGCCTCCCCCGGTGCGCGCGGGCGCCGCTCCCTTCGGCGTCGGCGCCCTTCGCCACCGCCCTGTGGTGCCACTGCCCCCGAGCAGAGCACTGCACGTACGATGACCCGCGATGTTCACCCCTCCCGGACCCCCGCGGCACGCAGACGTGCCTGGGCGCGACCCCGCCGTCGGGCCGCGCACCCCCGCCCGTCTCGCCTGGCCCGATGCCGCCCGCGGCCTCGCCATCGGTCTCGTGGTGCTGTACCACGCGACCAACTGGACGTGGTCGACGGGGTACGAGGTGAGCGTGCTGCGCGAGGTGAACGAGACGCTGCGCAGCCTGCGCATGCCGCTGTTCTTCGCGGTGGCCGGCATGTTCGCCGCGAAGTGGACGACGGTGCCGTGGCCCCGCCTGGCGCGCGGCAAGCTGCTGTTCTTCGCCTGGGTGTTCGTGCTGTGGGAGCCGATCTCCCTGGTGGTCCGGCTGCTCACCGGCTACTACCAGGTGGCCGACGCCGACTGGGGCACCCTGTGGGGCCACCTGGCCTGGTCGCTCCTGGTCCCCCGCTCCGAGCTCTGGTTCGTCTGGACGCTCGCCGCGTTCTTCGTGATCGCACGAGCGCTGCGCCGGGTGCCTGCACCCGTGCAGCTCGTGCTGGCCGCCTGCGTGAGCGGGTGGGCGCTGGCGGGCTGGGAACCGGAGAGCATCGCCTGGCGGGGTACCGCACAGTTCCTGCTCTTCTTCCTGGGTGGCCTCCACCTGCGGGCGCTGCTGGAACGGTTCGCCCAGCGGGTCAGCTGGCTCTGGGCGGTGGGCGCCGTCGCCGTCTGGCTCGGGATCCAGGTGGCCGTGCGGGAGCTGGGCGTCGCCGACGTGCCCGGCCTCTACCTGCTCGCGAACGTCGCGGGCGTGCCTGCGGGGGTAGCCGTGAGCGTGCTGGCCTCCCGCGTGCCCGGCACCCGATATCTGCCCAGGTCACTCGGGCTGCAGTGGCTCGGAGCGCGGACGCTGCCGGTGTTCGTCACGCATACGTCGGTGGTGCTCGGGCTGCTGTGCCTGCTGTACCGCAACGCCATCTGGATCCCCGCCCCGCAGTCGCAGTGGCTGCCGGTGGCGCTCTGGGTCGCGGCGATCGCCGTCGGGCTGGGGCTCGGCGCCCTGGCGCCCCGCATCGGCGCACGCTGGCTCTTCGCGCCACCCCGGCGACTGACCGGCACCACCCGCTGAACCTGGGCGAAAAAGGCTTGTTGCTTTTTGCCGACATCTACCCCGTGCGTGACAAGTCCTGTTACTGTGTCGAACTCAGCAACGGCAAAGGCGCCGTCGCGACGCGGCGGAGCGCTTGCCTCGCCCCGGCCAGCGGGAGGTCTTGTGCGACGCATCAGACGAACGGCGGTTCTCGCGGCCGCGGTCACCGCCGCCTGCCTCAGCGCCACGGCGCTGCTGGCACCGGCTCAGGCGGCATCGGGGCGGACGGCGCCCGAGCAGGCCGCGGCGACGCTCGCCGAGCGGGCGCTGCCCAGCCCGGAGTCGGAGATCAACGCCACGGGCACGCCGTTCACCGGCACCCGGCCGGACGGCACGGTCTACGGCCTCATCGATGCGCACAGCCACCTGTTCATGCAGGACGGCATGGGCGGCGCGGCCCTGTGCGGCAAGGTCTTCTCGGAGGACGGGATCGAGACGGCGCTGCGGGACTGCCCGTCCCACGAGCCGCACGGGCTCGGCGCGCTGCTGGAGAACCTGACGCGCGACGGCTCCCCGATCGGCACGCACGACACCACCGGCTGGCCCACGTTCGCCGACTGGCCCGCCCACGACTCGCTGACCCACCAGCAGATGTACTACCGCTGGGTCGAACGGGCCTGGCGCGGCGGACAGCGCGTGCTCGTGAACGACCTGGTCACCAACGGCCTGCTGTGCTCCATCAACCCGGGCACCTACCAGAGCTGCGACGAGATGACGGCGATCCGCCGCCAGGCCCAGGACACCTACGACCTGCAGGCCTACGTCGACGCGCAGTACGGCGGGGCGGGCAAGGGCTGGTTCCGGATAGTGACAACGAGCGAGCAGGCCCGCCGGGTGATCGAGGAGGGCAAGCTCGCCGTCGTGCTCGGCGTCGAGACGTCGGAGCCGTTCGGCTGCAAGCAGACCCTGCGCATCGCGAACTGCTCGCGGGCCGACATCGACGCCGGCCTCGACGAGCTCTACGACCTGGGCGTCCGCTCGATGTACCTGTGCCACAAGTTCGACAACGCGCTGTGCGGCGTGCGGTTCGACGAGGGGTCCATGGGCACCATCATCAACGCCGGCCAGTTCCTCTCGACCGGCACGTGGTGGGACGCCCGCTCCTGCCCCGCCGACCAGCCGCACGACCACAACCCGGGCAACGGTGAGCTCCCGCCCGCGCTGGAGGACGACCTCCCGCCCGTCCTCCCGCTCTACCCGCCGGGAACCGTCTGCAACACGAAGGGCCTGAGCGGGCTGGGTGCCTACGCCGTGCGCGGCATGGTCGAGCGCAACATGATGGTCGAGATCGACCACATGAGCGCGAAGGCCGCCGACCAGACCCTCGACATCCTCGAGGAGGTGGGCTACCCCGGGGTCCTGTCGACCCACTCCTGGATGGACGAGCGGTATCTCGACCGGCTGTACGCCCTCGGTGGGTTCGCCACGATCTACGGGCACGCCGCCCACGAGTTCGTCGAGGAGTACGAGCGCACCGCACCGGTACGCGACCGGTACGGCGCGGGCATCGGCTTCGGGTTCGACATGAACGGGTTCGGCGGCACGCCGCCGCCCAGGGGCGACGCCGCGGCCAACCCCGTCACCTACCCGTTCCGGTCGTTCGACGGCGGCACGCTGCTCGACCGGCAGACCACCGGCGAGCGCACGTGGGACGTCAACGTCGACGGCGTCCCGCACTACGGGCTGGTGCCCGACTACGTCGAGGACCTGCGGCTCGTGGGCGGGCAGGAGGTCATCGACGACCTGGCACGCGGCCCGGAGAGCTATCTGACGACGTGGGCCGGGGCGGAGGCGCACTGACGCGCGCCGCCGGCCGAAGCAGCTCCGGTGGCCGGGCCGTCGAGAACTGGGTCTCGACCGGCCTGGCCACCGCGAGCATCACGCCTTCGCGGTGTGGAACTTCCCCTGGGCGGCGAGCAGACCCTCGGTGACCAGCAGCTCGACGGCGTCGGCGGCGTCGTCCACCAGGATCGGCAGGTCCTTCTTCTCCGTGGCGGAGAAGTCCTTGAGCACGTGGTCAGCGGTGTCCATGCGACCAGGCGGCCGGCCGACACCCACCCGCACGCGGTGGTAGTCCTTGGTACCGAGCGCCTTGGTGGTGTCGCGGAGGCCGTTGTGGCCGCCCTCGCCGCCGCCGAGCTTGAGCTTGATCGTGTCGAAGGGGATGTCCACCTCGTCGTGCACCATGACCACCTGCTCGGGGTCGACGTCGTAGTACTTGGCGAGCGCGCTGACCGGACCGCCCGACGTGTTCATGTAGGTGGTCGGCTTCGCGAGGATCACGCGGGGGCCAGGAGCTCCGCCGGGAAGCACGCCCAGCCGGGCCTCGGCGACGACCGCCTGCGCCCGCGCGTGCTTCGAGAAGCGTGCGCCCGTGCGCTCCGCGAGCAGGTCAAGCACCATCTGCCCGACGTTGTGCCGGTTGCCGGCGTACTTGGGCCCTGGATTCCCAAGCCCGACAACGAGCCAGGGCCGGTCGCTCATGGTCAAGTTCCCTCACACGTCGGGGTGAGTGGTCGGCAGATTGTCAGGTGATCGGTAACTTGAGCTAC